>NZ_JBSGJR010000618.1:0-3937 GCF_053605645.1 Micromonospora sp. NPDC003776 | reverse complement strand
GTCGGATGGCCCCGATCGACGACGCCGATCCGCCGGCCGGCACCGCCGCCGCGGTCGACGAGGCGGGCGGGGCGGGCCCGCTGCCGGGCGAGGCCGGCCAGGTCTCCGAGAAGGAGGCCCGCCAGGTCGCCGAGGCGGCCCGCGAGGCGGCCTGGGACCGGCCCAGCTTCGGCAAGGAACTCTTCCTCGGCCGGTTCCGGCTGGACCAGATCAACCCGTGGCCCCGCTCCGACCCGAACGACGTCGCGCGGGCCGAGGAGTTCCTCGGCGCGTTCGGGGCGTACCTGGACGCCGAGGTGGACGGCGCGGCGATCGAGCGGGACGCGCGCATCCCCGACGAGGTCTTCCACGGGCTGGCCCGGCTGGGCGCCTTCGGCATGAAGATCGACCGGAAGTACGGCGGTCTCGGGCTGAGCAACCTGCACTACTGCCGGGCGCTGATGCGGGCCGGCTCGGTCAACCCGGCGATCGGCGCGCTGCTCTCCGCGCACCAGTCGATCGGCGTGCCGCAGCCGCTGAAGATGTTCGGCACGGCCGAGCAGAAGCAGCGGTTCCTGCCCCGTCTGGCCGCCGGCGAGGTCTCCGCGTTCCTGCTCACCGAGCCCGACGTCGGCTCCGACCCGGCCCGGCTGGCCACCACGGCCGAGCCGACCGAGGACGGCACCGGCTACCGGCTCAACGGGGTGAAGCTCTGGGCCACCAACGGCACGGTCGCCACCCTGCTGGTGGTGATGGCCCGGGTGCCGGCCACCGACGGGCGGCGCGGCGGCATCACCGCCTTCGTGGTGGAGGGCGACAGCCCCGGCATCACCGTCGAGCGGCGCAACGCCTTCGTCGGCCTGCGTGGCCTGGAGAACAGCCTCACCCGGTTCCACGACGTCTTCGTGCCGAAGGAGAACGTGATCGGTGGCGAGGGCAAGGGCCTGAAGATCGCGCTGACCACGCTGAACACCGGGCGGCTGTCGCTGCCGGCGATGTGCGTCGGGGCCGGCAAGTGGTCGCTGAACGTGGCCCGGGAGTGGGCGGCCGACCGGGTCCAGTGGGGCCGGCCGGTGGGCGAGCACGAGGCGGTCGCCAAGAAACTGGCCTTCATCGCCGCCACCACGTACGGCATGGAGAGCATGCTCGACCTCTGCTGCCTGCTCGCCGACGACGACCGCAACGACATCCGGATCGAGGCCGCGCTGGTGAAGCTCTACGCCAGCGAGATGGCCTGGAAGATCGCCGACGAGATGATCCAGATCCGCGGCGGGCGGGGCTACGAGACGGCCGAGTCCCTGGCCGCCCGGGGCGAGCGGCCGGCCGTGGCCGAGCAGATCCTCCGCGACCTGCGGATCAACCGGATCTTCGAGGGCTCCACCGAGATCATGCACCTGCTGATCGCCCGGGAGGCGGTGGACGCGCACCTCTCGGTGGCCGGCGACATCATCGACCCGGACGCCGGGTTGGGTCGCAAGGCGAAGGCGGGCGCCCGGGCCGGCGCCTTCTACGCCAGGTGGCTGCCCACCCTGGCGGTCGGCCGGGGCCAGGCGCCCGGGGCCTACCACGAGTTCGGCCCGCTCGCCGGGCACCTGCGGCACGTCGAGCGGACCTCCCGCAAGCTGGCCCGGTCCACCTTCTACGCGATGTCCCGCTGGCAGGGAAAGATGGAACGCAAGCAGGCCTTCCTCGGCCGGGTGGTGGACATCGGCGCGGAGCTGTTCGCGATGTCCGCGGTCTGCGTGCGGGCGGTCGCCGAGCGGGACACCCACCCGGAGAACGTCGAGCTGGCCGATCTGTTCTGCCGGCAGGCCCGGTTGCGGATCGACGAGCTGTTCACCGGGCTGTGGTCCAACACCGACTCGGTCGACGTGGCCGCCGCGAAGCGGATCCTCGCCGGCCGGTACGCCGCCCTGGAGGAGGGGGTGGCGACCCCGCCGACGGACCTGCCCTGGGTGGCCCGCTGGCAGCCGGGCCCGTCCACGGCCGAGGACGTCCGCCGCCGCATCCCGCCGGCCGGCTGACCCCGCCGCCCGCGGCCCCACCCGGGACGCCGGGCCCGCGGCGCCCCGGCCCACGCGGCCAGGCGTCCCGCGAGTCGCGGTAGGTCGGGGTGTCCAGCCGACCGGATGGCCCGGCCTGCCGCATCCCGCGCTGGGCCGCGCCCCGCCGGTGGCCGGCGCCTCGCCGTCAGCCGGCGCTCGGCTGGCGCCCGGCCGGCGGCCGGCGCGGCCGATCCGCCGCGCGGGGAGTGGGTCAGGCGCGGGCGATCGCCCAGGCGATCACGCCGGCCAGGATCAGCCCGTTCAGCGCGGCCAGCACCAGGTACGCCGCCGGGGGGATCCGCCGACCCTTGCGCACGAAGCTCACCAGGATGCCCGCGTACACCAGCAGCAGCACGGCGACGGCGATCAGGAAGTACAGCACCGCTGTACCTTACCGGCCGCCCTTCAGGCCGAGTCCGCGCAGCTCCAGCGCGGCGAGCGCGTCGACCGTGGCGTCGTCGCCGCGCCGCCACGCCTCGGCCACGTCGGGCGCGATCCGGGTCAGCTTCGCCAGCGGCTGGCCGGCGAGCGCGCGCAGCGCCAGCAGGTCCCGCCCGGCCGGGGCGGCGGCGAGCGCGCGCGCCGAGCCGGCCCGGCGCATCCAGCGCACCCGCAGCGGCAGCCAGCCGAACAGCACCAGGCCGAGCGGGAAGACCAGCACGGCGATGCTCAGCGCCAGGGCCAGCTGACCGACCAGCTCCTGCTGGTCGCGGCCGGCCTCGGCGACCGCCCGCGCGGCGTCGGCGGCCTTGTTGAACGGTGCGGTCAGCTCGTCGCCCACCAGCGGCACCCGGCCGACCTTGCCGCCCGCCTCGGCCAGGTTGTCGGCCAGGCCACCGCCGGCCCCCTCCAGCTTCCGCCCCGGTACGGCGAGCTTCTCGACCAGGTCGTACAGCCAGAGCGCGAAGCGGATCGACGCGTACACCCAGGCGACCACGAGCAGGTCGGTGAGGAGCTGACGGAGGGCGGTCGGGAAACGATCAGCGTAGATCTTCACGCCGGACAGCGTGCCACGGTCCGGCCCCGGTGGCACGGCGGGATCTGCTCAGCGGGCGCAGGCCGGACAGGTGCCGAAGATCTCCAGGGTGTGGCTCACCTCGGCGTACCCGTGCTCGGCGGCGACCCGCTCCGCCCAGCTCTCCACCGCCGGCCCGGCCACCTCGACCGTCCGCCCGCAGGCCCGGCAGACCAGATGGTGGTGGTGGCCCTCGCTGCACCGCCGGTAGAGGTGCTCCCCGCCGGGCGGCCGCATCACGTCGATCTCGCCCGCGTCGGCGAGGCCCTGCAGGGTGCGGTAGACGGTGGTCAGGCCGACCCGCTCGCCGCGCTGGCGCAGCATCGCGTGCAGGTCCTGCGCGCTGTGGAAGCCCTCCACCTCGGCGAGCAGCGCGCTCACCGCGGTCCGCTGCCGGGTGTTCCGCAGCGACCCCTCGGTCATGCCGTCACCGCCCCGCGGCCGGACGGTCCGCCCGGTCACGACGGCCCCTCCCCGGCGTGGCTGACCGCGTCCGCGACGATGTGCGCGACGTGCTCGTCGACCAGCGCGTACGCGATCTCGCGCCCGCGCCGGGAGCCGCGCACCACACCCGCCCCGCGCAGCACCCGCAGGTGCTGGGAGACCAGCGGCTGCGGGGCGCCGAGCTTCTCCACCAGCTCGTGCACGCAGCGCTCGCCGGCGGCCAGCTCGCTCACGATCGCCAGCCGGATGGGTGCCGACAGCGCGCGCAGCAGGTCACCCGCGCCCTCGAAGGCGTCGTACCCGTTCGTCGCCGTCACCCCGTAACGGTAACCAATGCCGACTGGTTCGGTCCGGGACGGCTCACCGGAGCGCGACCTCGTGCTCCGGCGGCTCGGCGACCGCCTCGGCGGGCGCCACGGCCGGCCGGGACCACCGGCGCACCGCCCGCCCGATC
>NZ_JBSGJR010000617.1:0-3952 GCF_053605645.1 Micromonospora sp. NPDC003776 | reverse complement strand
TGCCCTACACGGACGCTCTTCCGATCTCCTCGGCCCGCTTGGCCAGCGGGGTGGCGACCACGTCGTGGCCGCCCAGGACGAGGTCGGTGAAGGCGGGCAGGGCCGGCCCGCGCAGCTCGGGCAGTTCGGTGACGCAGCCGGTCGGACCGGTGAGCCCGGCCCGCAGGGCCAGCGCCCCGACGATGCTGGTGGTCGCGACCGAGCCGCGCGCTCCCACCAGCCAGACACCCGTACGCATCGTGCTTCCTCCCCGTCGTCGTCGGGTCGGCCCGCCGGCGCGACCGGGGAATCCCGGTCCGGCCGCACCGGACGGCCGCTGTTCGTGCCGGCCGGGAACTCCGGCGGCACGCCTCCCCGAGGTCGACCTCGTCCCCGCCGCGGGGCGCAACCGCGGCGGGCCCTCGCCGGTCGACTCCGGGAAGCTGGTCGGGCGGCGCCGGGCGGCGCCGCGTCGGATCAGACGGCCAGTTCGGCCAGGGCGGACTCCACCTCCGTCCACGCGGCCCGTTCGGCCGAGCGGGTCACCGCGTCCAGCACGAGCTGGACCTGTAGTGCGTCGGCGAAGGACGGCGTCGGGTCGGCGCCGGTGGCGACCGCCTCGACGAAGTCGCGCATCTCGTGGGTGAAGGAGTGCTCGTAGCCGATGATGTGGCCGGGCGGCCACCAGGCCGTCATGTACGGGTGCTCCCCCTCGGTCACCAGGATCCGGGTGAAGCCCTGCTCGGCCGCGGGCCGGGTGGCGTCGTAGAACTCCAGCTCGTTGAGGCGTTCCAGGTCGAACACCACGGTGCCGAGCGAACCGTTGATCTCCACCCGGAGGGCGTTCTTGCGGCCGGTGGCGAACCGGCTCGCCTCGTACGTGGCCAGCGCTCCCCCGTCGAGCCGGGCCACGAAGACCGCCGCGTCGTCCACGGTGACCTGGCCCATCGCCTGGCCGTTGCCGTCGGCCTGCGCGGCCAGGCCGCTCGACCCGGCCGGCAACGGCCGTTGCTTGACGAAGGTCTCGGTCGCCGCGCTGACCCCGGTGATCAGCTGACCGGTGACGAACTGGGTGAGATCGATGATGTGGGCACCGATGTCACCAAGCGCGCCGGAGCCCGCCTTGTCCTTCTGCAGCCGCCAGACCAGCGGGAACTGCGGGTCGACGATCCAGTCCTGCAGGTACACCGCCCGCACGTGCCGGATCTCGCCGAGCCTCCCGTCGGCCACGAGCTGCCGCATCATGGTGACCGCGGGCACCCTGCGGTAGTTGAACCCGCACATGGCGCGTACCCCGGAGGCCCGGGCGCGGGCGGCGGCGGCCGCCATCTGCCGGGCCTCGGCCACGGTGTTGGCGAGCGGCTTCTCGCAGAGCACGTGCTTGCCGGCGGCCAGCGCCGCGAGGGCGATCTCGCAGTGGCTGTCCCCCGGTGTGCAGATGTCGACCACGTCGATCTCATCGGACTCGACGAGCCGGCGCCAGTCCGTGGTGTGCCCCTCCCAGCCGAGCCGGTCGGCGGCCTCGGCCACCTTCCCGCCGTCCCGGCCGCAGATGAGCGCCATCCGGACCCGCGCCGGCAGGTCGTAGACCCGGTTCACGGTGCGCCACGCCTGAGAGTGCGCGGCGCCCATGAACGCGTAGCCGACCATGCCGACCCGCAGGAGGTTGTCGTGAGTGGACAAGGTGGGTCTCCCCCCGTGTGTCAGAACCCGAGCTTCAGGTAGTCGCTCGCGTTCTCCTTGGTGATCGTCTCGGAGGCGAGCACGATCTCCTTCGGAACCTGAAGCTCCACCAGATCCGACATGCCCTTCTTCTGGCCGATGAGCCGGGCCAGCGAGATGGCCGAGGAGGCCATCGACGGGCTGTAGGTGACAGTCGCCTTCAGTACGGTTTTGTCGGCCTTGATGTCCTCCATGGCCTTCTTCGAGCCGGCCCCGCCGACCATGAAGAACTCCTTGCGGTTGGCCTGGTTGACCGCGGCGAGGACCCCGATGCCCTGGTCGTCGTCGTGGTTCCAGATCGCGTCGATCTTGGGCAGCGCCTGGAACAGGCCGGTGGCCGCCTGCTGCCCCGAGTCGGCGGTGAACTCGGCCGGGCGGCGGTTGGCCACCTTCAGCCCGTACGAGGCGAGGGTGTCGGCGAAGCCCTTGGAGCGTTCCTGGGTCAGCTCCAGGGAGTCGATGCCGGGGATCTCCCCGATGATCGGGTTGCTGACCCCCTTGGCCTTCAACTGCTCGGCGATGTAGGTGGCGGCGGCCACGCCCATGCCGTAGTTGTCGCCCTTGATCTGGAGCCGGTAGGCCCGCGCGTCGGGGAAGGCCCGGTCCAGGTTGACCACCGGGATGCCGGCCTTCATCGCCTCCAGGCCGAACGCGTTGAGCTCCTTGCCGTCGTGCGGCAGCAGCACGATCACGTCGGGCTTCTGGGAGATCAGGGTGGAGAGCGCCGCCCGCTGGGCCGCCGCGTCCGCGCCGGCCTCCACCGACTTGAGCTCCACGTCCGAGTACGCCCCGGCCTGCGCCTTGGCGTTGTTGGTGATGGCGGCGATCCAGCCGTGGTCGGCGGCCGGGGCGGAGAAGCCGATGGTCACCTTCTTGCCCGGCTCGCTGTTACCGCCGGTCGCCGCGGCCTTGGTCTGCGCGGCGGTGGGGGTCTGCTCGTTGCTGGTGCACGCGGTGAGCAGTGCACCGGCGCCGAGCGCGGCCCCGCCGAAGAGCAGCCGGCGGCGCGACAGGTCGCGACCCTGCGTTGTCATGACGGCCTCCTGGATGAGGTGGTGGGGGGAAAATGGGTGTGCTTGGCCCGGCCACCGTCGCTGTCGAGGTGGCCGCCGGTTGCGCGGTGGGATCAGGTGGTGGTGGCCCGGTTACGGCCGAGGAACTGCGTGAGACTGCCGAACTGCACCTGCTGGACGAGGACGGCGGCGACGATGATGCCGCCCTTGACCATGTTCTGGGCCTCCGTGGAGAGGCCGTTGATGGCGAAGAGGTTGGTGATGGTGGAGAAGATGATCACACCGAGCAGGGAACCGATGATGGTGCCCCGCCCGCCGCTGAGCAGCGTGCCGCCGATGATCGCGGCGGCGATCGCGTCCAGCTCGTAGAGGTTCGCCATCGCCGCCTGCGCGGAGGTGGCCTGCGCGGTCAGCATGATCGCGGCGATGCCGCAGCAGAGGCCGGAGAGCGCGTAGAGCAGCAGCGTGTGCCGGCGGACGTTGATGCCGGCGAGCCGGGCCGCCTCCGGGTTGCCGCCGACCGCCACCGTGCGACGGCCGAAGGTGGTCCGGTTGAGCAGCACCCAGCCGGCGATCACCACCGCGGCGAGGATGTAGACCAGCAGCGGGATGCCGAGCACGTTCGTACTGGCGATGCCGTTGATGAACTGGTTGTTCGAGACCTGGGTCTGCTTGTCGGAGATCTCCGCGGCCAGGCCCCGGGCGGCCACCATCATGGCCAGGGTGGCGATGAACGGCACCAGCCGCCCGTACGAGATGAGCAGGCCGTTGACCACACCCACCGCCACGCCGACGGTCAGCGCGCTGAAGATCATGCCGCCGGCGCCGTAGCTCTGGGTGGCGACCGTGGTGCACCAGACCCCGGCGAGCGCGACGATCGCGCCGACCGACAGGTCGATGCCGCCGCCGATGATGACGAAGGTCATCCCGACGGTGACCACGCCGACCACCGAGGCGAGCTTGAGGATGGTGAGCGTGTTGCCCCACACCCAGCTCGCGTTGCCGTAGAGGTCGGGCCGGGTGAGGATGCCGATCACGACCAGCACCACGAGGGTGGCCAGCAGGCCCAGGTTGCGCTTGGCGCCCTCCCCGCCGTCGCCGCGCCACCAGGAGAGCCGGGCCGGCGCCTCGGCCTTCGCCGTCTCGGCCGGGTCGACCGGCGGTGACTGCGCCGGCAGCGTGGTCGGAGTGGTGTCGGTCATGCCGCCGTACCTTCCATCAGGGACCCCGCCATGACG
>NZ_JBSGJR010000616.1:0-3955 GCF_053605645.1 Micromonospora sp. NPDC003776 | reverse complement strand
CGCGGTGATGCCGCCCATCGAGTGCCCGATCACCAGCGCGGGAGCCAGGTCGAGCGCCTCGATCACCGCGGCGGCGTCGCCGATCGGCCGTCCGGGCCGGCGGGGCTGACCGGGTACGCGTCCTCCATCGGTGCCGGGCTGACCGGATGCACCTCGGCCCGGCCGACCACGGTGGCCCGGCCGCTCGGTGCGGGTGGGGTGAGGTACTCGACGCCGATGTCGCCCGGGTAGCGCTGTCCCGGGAACTGTGGCCGCCACTCGTGGGTCGGCTCGGCGGCCCACGAGGGTTCGGCCGGCTCGCGCCAGCGGTCGTAGCCGCTCATCGGGGGACCCTGCCGCCGCCCGCGCGGCGCGGCCCGGCGGCCGGCTCGCGTCGCTCGCTCACGGCGGTGTCACCTCGTTGGAAATTGTCGCGCTGGGCGCCGGACGTGCCGGTAGAGTCGCCCGGTCCGGCACGTCTTGGCTGCGGAAGGAGGGTAGCGGCGTGGGCTCGGTCACCGCCACTGTGGCACCGCCCACGAACTCAAACGTTACCCGATCGATTCGGACATTCGGCGCGATAGCCCAAGCCGGCTTCCGGCGGTACGCCACCTACCGGCAGGCGGCCGTGGCGGGGGTGGTCACCAACACCGTCTTCGGCTTTCTGCGCTACTACATCTTCCTCGCCGCGGCCGGCGCGGCGGGCCGGGTCGCCGGCTACGACCGGGAGCAGCTCGCCACGTTCGTCTGGGTCGGGCAGGGTCTGCTGGCGGTCATCGCGATCTGGGGCTGGACCGAGCTGGCCGACCGGATCCGCACCGGCGAGATCGCCGCCGACCTGCTCCGCCCGGTCCACCCGGTGACCAGTTACCTCGCCGCCGACCTGGGCCGGGCCGGGTTCGCCGCGCTGTCCCGGCTGGTGCCGCCGGTGCTGGTCGGACTGTTCCTGTTCGACGTGTACCTGCCGCACCGGCGATCCACCCTGCCGCTCTTCGTGCTCTCCGTGGTGCTCGCCGTGCTGGTCTGCTTCGGCTGCCGCTACCTGGTCAACGCCAGCGCGTACTGGTTGCAGGACGTCCGGGGGCCGCTGATCCTCTGGACGCTCTGCTCCGGGGTGCTCGCCGGGCTCTACTTCCCGCTGGGCTTTCTGCCCGGCTGGCTGGAGGCCGTGCTCCGGTACGGCACCCCGTTCCCGAGCCTGCTCCAGATCCCGCTCGACGTGCTGGTCGAGCGGCAGGCCGCGCCGCTGCAGCTCGGCCTGGTCGGCGTGCAGGCCGGCTGGGCCGTGGCGCTGCTCGCCCTCTGCCGGCTGGTGCAGCGCCGGGCCGAGCGCCGGCTGGTGGTGCAGGGTGGCTGAGCCGGGCACGCTGACCGGCCCGGCCCCGGTCGTCGCGCCGCCCGGGGACCGATCCGGGCCGGCGGGCCGGACGCGGGGCGTGCTCGGGGCGTACCGGGCGCTGCTCGGCGCGCAGGCGCGGTCGCAGGCCGCGTACCGGGCGTCGTTCGTGGTGGACCTGGTCGGCAACGTCGGCGCCACGGTGTTCGACGTGGTCACGGTGCTGGTGCTGTTCGGGGTGACCCGGGAGCTGGGCGGTTTCACGCTGCACGAGACGCTGGTGATCGTCGGGCTGTCGTCGTTCGCGTTCGCCACCGCGGACCTGCTGGTCGGCAACGTCGAGCGGCTGCCCCGGTACGTCCGCACCGGCCTCTTCGACGCGGTGCTGGTCCGCCCGCTGGCCGCGCTGCCCCAACTGCTGCTGATGGACCTGCCGCTGCGCAAGGTGTCCCGGGTGGTGTTCGGGCTGGTCGTGCTGGTGGCCTCGGTCGGCTCGGCGGGCATCCACTGGACCGCCGGCCGGGTGGCGCTGGTGGTGGTCGCCCCGCTGGCCGGGGTGGTCTTCTTCGGCTCGGTCTTCGTCACCACCGCCACCGTCTCGTTCTACTGGATCGACTCGGGCGAGCTGGCCAACTCGGTCACCTACGGCGGGCGCGACTTCACGTCGTACCCGGTCACCGTCTACGGCGGCTGGTTCCGCGCGCTCTTCGCGTACGGGCTGGGGTTCGCCTTCGTCAGCTACCACCCGGCGCTGGCGCTGCTCGGCCGGGCCGACCCGCTCGGCCTGCCCGGCTGGGTCGGCTGGGTCGCGCCCGGCGTGGCGCTGGTGGCCGCGGCGATCGCCGGGCTGGCCTGGCGGGTCGGGATCCGTCACTACCGGAGCACGGGGTCATGAGCGTCATCGAGATGAGCGGGCTGCGCAAGGAGTTCACCGTCCGGGTGAAGGTCGGCCGGCTGCGCCGGGAGAAGCGCACGGTGACCGCGGTCGACGGGATCGACCTGCGGGTGGAGCGGGGCGAGATGCTCGGCTACATCGGCCCGAACGGCGCGGGCAAGTCGACCACCCTGAAGATGCTCACCGGCGTGCTCATGCCCTCGGCCGGGGAGGCGCGGGTCTGCGGGCTGCGCCCGGTCGCCGAGCGGACCCGGCTGGCGATGCGGATCGGGGTGGTGTTCGGGCAGCGTTCCCAGCTCTGGTGGGACCTGCCGCTGCGCGACTCGTTCGAGCTGCTCCGGCACGTCTACCGGGTGTCGGCGGCCGGGCACGCGGCGCGGCTGACCCGCTGCCGCGGCCTGCTCGACCTGGACGGGTTCCTGGACACCCCGGTCCGGCAGCTCTCCCTCGGCCAGCGGATGCGGGGCGAGCTGACCGCCGCCCTGCTGCACGGACCGGAGGTGCTCTTTCTCGACGAGCCGACCATCGGCCTGGACGTGGTGAGCAAGCAGGCCGTCCGGAGCTTCCTGGCGGAGCTGGGCCGGGGCGGCGACACCACCCTGGTGTTGACCACGCACGACCTGGCCGACATCGAGCGGCTCTGTCACCGCCTGGTGGTGATCGACCACGGCCGGGTGGTGCACGACGGGTCGATCGCCGCCCTGCACAGCCGGTACGGGTCCCGCCGGATGGTCGTCGCCGAACTGGACTCGGTGCTGCCGGCACCGCCCGAGCTGCCCGGCGCGCCGTTGCAGCGGGTGGAGGCGGACGGCCACCGGCTGGTCTTCGCCTTGGAGTCGGCGACCGTGGCGGAGGTGGTCGCGGGCCTGGCCGGGCTGGCCACCCTGCGGGACATCGCGATCGTCGAGCCGGACATCGAGGAGGTCGTGGCCCGGCTCTACCGCGCCCCGGCGGAGGCCGGCCGAGCCGCCGTCACGGGTGCTCCATGACCAGCACCGCGAAGGTTCCGGGGGCCAGCGCCTCGTACCGGTGCGGCGTGTCGCCGGGGAACGTGACGTAATCGCCCGGTCCCAGTTCGACCGGGTCGGACTCCGGGCCGATCCGCATCCGCCCGGCCGCGACCACGACGTGTTCGATGCTGCGGGGGGTGTGCGCCTCGGCGGTCCGGACCGCGCCGGGCTCCAGTTCCATCAGGTAGACGTCCCGGCGGGTGTGCGGTGAGCCGGCGGCGAGCAGGGTGGCGCTGAAGTCGGCGTGCTCGGAGCGGATCCGCGGCCCCTCGCCGGCGCGGACCACGCGGACGCCGGCCGCGGGCGGCTCGACCAGGCGGCTGAACGGCACGCCCAGCGCGACGCCGAGCGCCCACAGCGTCTCGACGCTCGGATTGCCGACCCCGGATTCGAGCTGGGACAGGGTGGACTTGGCGATGCCGGCCCGGCGCGCCAGTTCGGTCAGCGAGAGCCCGGCGCGGTCACGTTCGCGCCGCAGGGCGGCGGCGATGGTGGCCAGCGGGGGAGCGGGGTCTATCGCCATGTGTTCGCTCCATCGGTCTGTTTGTTCGGTTTGACGAACGAGCCGTTCGTGTTCAGGATAACGAACCATGCGTACGGCATATCGAACGGGCGACGCGGCGGTGCTGCGGGACGTCGCGGCCATCGGCGCGGCCATGCTCGCCGTCGGCGCGTCGTTCGGCGCGGTGGCGGTCGCCGCCGGCCTGCCCGGCTGGGCCACCCTCGCCATGTCGG
>NZ_JBSGJR010000615.1:0-3964 GCF_053605645.1 Micromonospora sp. NPDC003776 | reverse complement strand
CCTGAACGCGCTCGCCGGCAAGGGCGTGCACGTGGTCACGGTGAACGACTACCTGGCCGAGCGTGACGCCGCCTGGATGGGTCGGGTGCACGAGTTCCTCGGCCTCACCGTCGGCGTGGTGCTGCCCAACCGGCCGGCCAGCGAGCACCGCGCCGCGTACGAGTGCGACATCACCTACGGCACCAACAACGAGTTCGGCTTCGACTACCTGCGCGACAACATGGCCTGGTCGCGGGATGAGCTGGTTCAGCGCGGCCACTTCTTCGCGGTGGTCGACGAGGTCGACTCGATCCTCATCGACGAGGCCCGGACCCCGCTGATCATCTCCGGCCCGGCCGAGCACTCCGCCCGCTGGTACCAGGAGTTCGCCGCCGTGGTGGCCCGCCTCCAGGCCGGCACCGACGGCGAGGGCGACTACGAGGTCGACCATGCCAAGCGCACGATCGCGATCAACGAGCGCGGTGTCACCAAGATCGAGGACCGGCTCGGCATCGACAACCTCTACGAGTCGGTCAACACCCCGCTCGTCGGCTACATGAACAACGCGATCAAGGCCAAGGAGCTCTACAAGCGCGACAAGGACTACATCGTCAGCGACGGCGAGGTCCTGATCGTCGACGAGTTCACCGGCCGCATCCTGCACGGCCGCCGCTACAACGAGGGCATGCACCAGGCGATCGAGGCCAAGGAGGGGGTGGAGATCAAGCAGGAGAACCAGACGCTGGCCACCATCACCCTCCAGAACTACTTCCGCCTCTACGAGAAGCTCTCCGGCATGACCGGTACCGCCCAGACCGAGGCGAGCGAGTTCAACAAGGTCTACAAGGTCGGCGTCGTGACCATCCCGACGCACCGGCCGATGGTCCGCCTCGACCGGGCGGACGTCATCTACAAGACCGAGAAGGCCAAGTTCAACGCCGTCGTCGAGGACATCGCCGAGCGGCACGAGCAGGGCCAGCCGGTGTTGGTCGGCACGGTCTCGGTGGAGAACTCCGAGATCCTCTCCCAGCTGCTGCGCCGCCGGGGCATCCCGCACTCCGTGCTGAACGCCAAGTTCCACGCCAAGGAGGCGGAGATCGTCGCCCAGGCCGGGCGCAAGGGCGCGGTCACCGTCGCCACCAACATGGCCGGCCGTGGTACGGACATCCTGCTCGGCGGCAACCCCGAGTTCCTCGCCGCCAACGAACTCCGCCAGCGCGGCCTCGACCCGCTCGAGCAGCCGGAGGAGTACGCCAAGGCGATGGAGGAGGTCCTGCCGAAGTGGAAGCAGGCCTGCGACGTCGAGGCGGAGGAGGTCGCCGCGGCCGGTGGCCTCTACGTGCTGGGCACCGAGCGGCACGAGTCCCGCCGGATCGACAACCAGCTGCGCGGTCGCGCCGGCCGGCAGGGTGACCCGGGCGAGTCCCGCTTCTACCTGTCGTTGCAGGACGACCTGATGAAGCGCTTCCGGGCCGGCGCGGTCGAGGCGGTGATGGAGCGCTTCAACATCCCGGAGGACGTGCCGATCGAGTCGAAGATGGTGACTCGCCAGATCAAGAGCGCGCAGGCCCAGATCGAGGGCCAGAACGCCGAGATCCGGAAGAACGTCCTGAAGTACGACGAGGTGCTCAACAAGCAGCGCCAGGTGATCTACGCCGAGCGCCTCCGGGTGCTCAACGGCGAGGACCTCTCCGAGCAGGTCCGCAACATGATCGACGACGTGGTGGGCGCGTACGTGGTGGGCGCCACCAGCGAGGGCTACGCCGAGGACTGGGACCTTGAGCAGCTCTGGTCCAGCCTCAAGCAGCTCTACCCGGTGGGCGTGACCATCGAGGAGTTGGAGGAGGAGGTCGGCTCCCGGGCCGGTCTCGACCAGGACTTCCTGCTCGCCCGCCTCAAGGAGGACGCGCACGCCGCGTACGACCGGCGCGAGGAGACGCTCGGCGAGGAGGCGGTACGCCAGCTCGAGCGGATGGTCCTGCTCCAGGTGATCGACCGCAAGTGGCGCGAGCACCTCTACGAGATGGACTACCTCCAGGAGGGCATCAGCCTGCGGGCGTACGCCCAGCGCGACCCGGTCATCGAGTACCAGCGCGAGGGCTTCGACATGTTCGCCACCATGATGGACGGCATCAAGGAGGAGACGGTCGGCTTCCTCTACAACCTCGAGGTGCAGGTCCAGGAGCCCGAGCCCGAGGCGGAGGAGGTGCAGCTGCTGGAGAAGCCGGTGGAGATCCACGCCAAGGGTCTCAACCGCGCGCCGCAGCAGCAGGGCCTGCAATACTCGGCGCCCGGGGTGGACGGCGAGGCCGGCCGGGGCGCCCCAGTGATCGAGCGCACCGAGCAGCAGGCGCCCGCCTTGGGCGTCGGCACCGAGACCGAGCGGCCGGCCGCGTCGGGTCCCCGCCGGGCGCCGGCTGGCATGAGCGGGCAGGCCATCGCGGCCAGCACCGCCCGCCGGGCCGCCCCAGGCCAGGTGGACGGCGGCGAGGGCCCGTCCCGCAACGCGCCCTGCCCCTGCGGCTCCGGCCGCAAGTACAAGCGCTGCCACGGCGCCCCCAACGGCGGCAACTGACCGCCCGCACCGCGCCTCTGACGGGCTCCGGCCAACCTGGCCGGGGCCCGTCTGCATCTCCACCCATACCGGCGTGGCGGCGGCGCCGGTGGTTCCGGCGGGCGCGCATCGCGCCATGTCCCGACCGCTCGCGCTGCGGGACGGGTGGCGCGGGTTCCGGCATGTCGCGGTCTCCGGCCGCCCGGAGGCCCCGCTCTGCCGCATCGCGTGTCGATCACGCCGGCTCCCGGCCTTCGGGCACGTGCCGTGTGTTGAGCGTGAGGGCGTCAAGATCGAGTGGCATCGGCCTCACGAATGCCACTACTTCCTGCATCGAACACGATCTTGCCGCGGGACGCCGGATGCGGGACGTGGGACGCGGAGGCGGGACGCGGGGCGGGGAGGCGGCGCGCGCTCAGGGCCTGCGGGGAGGGCCCGAGCGCGGGCCGGGGCGTCTCCGGCGGGGGCGCGCTCTGGGCGGGCGACTCCTGAGTTTGGTTTCGTTTGTCTCGGTGTGCCATCGGCGGCCAGCTCGGCCCAGCGTCCGGCGCACCGGACCGGGGGTGGCGCGCCGAACCGGCTCAGGGACACACCGGCGGGGAACTATCTCCAGGCCGGGTCCGAGGTGTATGACGGTGACGGCGTACGGCATGATCGGCGCCCGGAGCCGGCGCCCGCCGGCCGGGCATGAGCTTGGGAGAGACCGGATGACCGACGAGCTTGTCCGGGTGTACGTGCCGGCGACCGTCCCGATGCTCGCGCGGTTGCGCGAGGAGGGGCTCGCCGCCGATGAGGCGCACGCGGTCACCCCGGAGCTGCGCGAGTGGTACGCCGAGGGCGACGAGGAGGAGCTGGAGTACGTCGCCTTCACCCGGGCCGCCCAGGAGGCGCTGGTGCTGCTGCGGGCCGATCACGCCGCGCCCCGGCGCCGGGTGGTGGTCTCGGTGGACCTGCCGGCGCGCGCGGTCGGCCGGGTCGGCGGCGAGCTGGGCTCCAGCGTGGTGCGGCTGACCGCCCCGGTGCCGGTCAAGACGGTCGCCGCGATCCACGTGGACGGCGCGGAGGCCGTGGACGATGTGGCGGCCGCCGCCGAGGTGGTCATGGAGGCCCAGGCGGGTGACCCGGACGCGCAGTTCACCGTCGACGGTGCCGAGGACCACGAGCTGGAGTGGTACGACGTGAGCGAGCTGGACCTGCTGCTGCGCGAGGTCGGCTGAAGCTGGCCGGCCGGGGCGGGTGGTCAGGCCTCGGCGGGCTCGTCCTCGTCCTCGTTCACGGTGGGGCGCGGGCCGAGGGTGCGGCCGAACGCGATGAGCGCGGCGAGCGCCCCCACGAAGAGCACCCCGCTGGGGCTGTCCCGGCCGGTCCGGCGTGCCTCGGCGCGGATCAGGTACATCGCGGCCGGGTAGCCGGCGCAGGTGCCCAGCCCGA
>NZ_JBSGJR010000614.1:0-3970 GCF_053605645.1 Micromonospora sp. NPDC003776 | reverse complement strand
GGAGGCCGGCGCGGGGGCGGTCGGGTCGGTCGGGGGCGGAGTGGCGTCGCGTGCCGGGCGGCGCCGGCGTCCGGGGGAGGTCTCCACGAGTGGAGAACGCAGCGGCCGGGCTCGGGTGACGAGCAGGGGCGCTCGCGGCGGCCGGTCTGCGCCTTCAGCGCGACCACCTCGGGTGCGCACGCCGGTCGTCCCGGGTGCTGCGACGCCCGGTGCCGGGGGCGGCCCGGCCCCGGAGGGGCGGCCGCCTGGCCCGGTCGGCCGCCGCGAGCGGCCTACGGTACGAGGGTAGCCGGGTGAGATGTGGCCCACAATGGGAATATCGAAGCGGATCACGGACCCTCCGTGGTCGCCCCGGAACTGTCGGACCCTCGGCGTACCGTTGAGGTCATGGCGCTCGACATTCCCCGGCTCGACGGCCGCTTCCAGGTCGTCAGCGAGTTCCAGCCGGCCGGCGACCAGCCGGCGGCCATCGACGAGCTGGAGCGGCGCGTGCGGCGCGGCGAGCGCAACTCGGTGCTGCTCGGCGCGACCGGCACCGGCAAGAGCGCCACCACGGCGTGGCTGGTCGAGCGGCTGCAACGCCCCACCCTGGTGCTGGCGCCCAACAAGACGCTCTGCGCCCAGCTGGCCAAGGAGTTCCGGGAGCTGCTCCCGCACAACGCGGTGGAGTACTTCGTCTCCTACTACGACTACTACCAGCCCGAGGCGTACATCCCGCAGACCGACACCTACATCGAGAAGGACTCCTCGATCAACGAGGAGGTCGAGCGGCTGCGGCACGCGGCGACCATGTCCCTGCTCACCCGGCGCGACGTGATCGTGGTGGCGACCGTCTCGGCCATCTACGGCCTGGGCACCCCGGAGGAATACCTGGACCGCGCGGTGCGGGTCGCCGTCGGCCAGGAGCTCGACCGCGACCAGCTGCTGCGTCGCCTGGTCGACATCCAGTACGCCCGTAACGACATCTCGTTCCAGCGCGGCACCTTCCGGGTGCGCGGCGACACCCTGGAGATCATCCCGGCGTACGAGGAGCTCGCCGTTCGGATCGAGCTGTTCGGGGACGAGGTGGAGAAGCTCTACTACCTCAACCCGCTGACCGGGGACGTGGTCCGCGAGGTCGACCACCTGTTGATCTTCCCGGCCACCCACTACGCGGCCGGTCCGGAGCGGATGGAGCGGGCGATCCGCGACATCGAGAGCGAGCTGGGCGAGCGGCTCGCGGAGCTGGAGCGGCAGGGCAAGCTGCTGGAGGCGCAGCGGCTGCGGATGCGCACCACGTACGACATCGAGATGATGCGCCAGGTGGGCTTCTGCTCCGGCATCGAGAACTACTCGATGCACATCGACGGGCGCAAGCCGGGCGATCCGCCGCACTGCCTGCTCGACTACTTCCCCGACGACTTCCTCACGGTGATCGACGAGTCGCACCAGACGGTCTCGCAGATCGGCGGCATGTACGAGGGTGACGCCTCCCGCAAGCGGATGCTGATCGACCACGGCTTCCGGCTGCCCAGCGCGGCCGACAACCGGCCGCTGCGCTTCGACGAGTTCCTCGACCGGGTCGGCCAGATGGTCTTCCTCTCCGCCACCCCCGGCTCGTGGGAGCTGGAGCAGTCCCAGGGGGAGTTCGTCGAGCAGGTCATCCGCCCGACCGGCCTGGTCGACCCGCAGGTCGTGGTGAAGCCCACCAAGGGGCAGATCGACGACCTGATGCACGAGATCCGGCTGCGTACGGAGCGGGACGAGCGGGTGCTGGTCACCACGCTGACCAAGAAGATGGCCGAGGACCTCTCCGACTACCTGCTGGAGAACGGCATCCGGGTGCGTTACCTGCACTCCGAGGTGGACACGCTGCGCCGGGTGGAGCTGCTGCGCGAGCTGCGCAAGGGCGACTACGACGTGCTGGTCGGCATCAACCTGCTCCGCGAGGGCCTGGATCTGCCCGAGGTCTCCCTGGTGGCGATCCTCGACGCCGACAAGGAGGGCTTCCTGCGCAGCGGTCGGTCGCTGATCCAGACCATCGGCCGGGCCGCCCGTAACGTCTCCGGCGAGGTCCACATGTACGCCGACAAGATCACCCCGTCGATGGCGAACGCGATCGACGAGACGAACCGGCGGCGGGCCAAGCAGATCGCGCACAACGAGGCGCACGGGATCAGCCCCGAGCCGCTGCGCAAGAAGATCCACGACATCCTCGACGACATCTACCGCGAGGCCGAGGACACCGAGAACAACACCCGGGTCGGCGGGGCCGCGCGGCAGCTCTCCCGGGGCAAGGCCCCGGTCAAGGAGACCCGCAGCCGGTCCCGGGGCGGCGGTGCCCCGTCCCGGGAGGGGATGGCCCGGGCCGACCTGGCCAACCTCATCCAGGAGCTCAACGACCAGATGCTCGCCGCCGCGCGGGAGCTGCAGTTCGAGCTGGCGGCCCGGATCCGGGACGAGGTCGCCGATCTCAAGAAGGAACTGCGGGGAATGGACGCCGCCGGCGTGAAGTGACCGGAGGGGCGCGGGAGGACGGCATGGTGATCGAGGCGGTCGTCGCCCGGCCCCACCCCCGGCTACACCGACCGCGGGGTCGACGTCGGCCTCCACGGTCACCCCCGCCTGCCGGGCCCGGTCCACCGCCGCGTCCAGCGCCGCCGGCAGCGCCGACGGCTCGATCGCGGTCAACGCGGCGTCCCCGCGTACCCCGTCGGGGTCGCGCAGCACCGCGACCAGCCGGCGCAGGTCCGCCAGGGCCCCGCTCCCGGTCGCGTGCACGTCGTCGAACACCTCACCCACCCGGGGATCCAGATCCGTCAGCACGTGCCGCGCCACGCCGACCCGTAGCACCATCGACGCCACGTGGTGCGCGACCACGTCGTGCAGTTCGCGGGCGATCGCGCTGCGCTCGTCGGCGCGCGCCGCGCGGTTCTCCGACTCGCGGCGGCGCTGCTCCGCCTCCGCCCGCTCGGCGGCCTGCCGGCCCAGTTCCCGGTTGGCCCGGATGACCAGGCCGAGCAGCAACGGCACGCCCACCTCGACGGTCAACCCGAAGAGCCCGGAGGCGACCCGGCGCAGCGGGTCGCCGATCGAGTCGGTCAGGTCGACGGCGGCCAGCAGGCCGGCGGCCAGCCAGATGGTGCGTGGCCGCCGGGCCCACATGGTCAGCTCCAGCAGGGCGTAGCTGGCGCCCACCTGGTTGATCGTCGTGTCGTGGACCAGGCAGAAGGCCACGCCCAGCAGCGCGGCCTGCCCGAGCAGGTTGAGCAGCGGCCGCCGGTGCAGCACCAGCGCGAGGGTGAAGGCGAGCCCGGCCAGGACCCACTGCGCCACCGTCGGGGGCCGGCCGTCCTGGTGGCCGAAGACCAGATAGCCCACGCCGCTGAGGTCCAGCAGCAGCATCCGGGCGAGGGTGTCCCGCCCGTCGAACAGCCGCCCCATCCAGCCCACGGCCTCAGCCTAGGGGTTGCGGCGCGGCGGCCGGAGCCGCCATCACGGGCGCCCATCGGGTCCGGAGGCCCAGGTGCACGGCCAGGCCGATCGGCCCGAGCAGGATCGTCAGCAGCAGTACCGGCGCCATGACCAGCGCCGGCACCCCACGCTTGCGGCTGTCGAGCCACATCCAGCGGCCGACGAACAGGTCGAACCCCACCATGTGGGCCCACGCCGCCGCCGCACCGTCCGGCGTGCCCAGCAGCGCCCGAACGCCGTCCAGGGTCGGCGAGGCCACCGCCGGCAGCACCTCGCCCAGCGCCGGCAGCACCAGCAGCGCGTACGCCGCCAGGACCGGGGCCACGATCAGCGGCGAGCCGACCACCCGGGCGGTCACCGACCAGCGGGGCGCCAGGATCATCAGCGCCCAGAACGGCGCGGCCAGCACGAACGTCAGGCCGAACAGCGTGCCGGTCATGCCGCCAGCGCCAGTTCCGGACGCCGCCGGCGGGCCAGCACCAGGCCGGCGGCGGTGGCGGTGCCCGCCAGCAGGAGC
>NZ_JBSGJR010000613.1:0-3984 GCF_053605645.1 Micromonospora sp. NPDC003776 | reverse complement strand
CTTGACCGGCCCCGGGCCGTCCCGACCGGGGCGCCCGCCCGGCCGTAGGCCGCGCGTGTCAGGATGCGGCGCATGCGTGCCGTGATCTTCGACGAGTTCGGTGCCCGACCGCAGGTCCGTGACGTGCCGGAGCCCGAGCCGCCGACCGACGGTGTGGTGGTCCGCGTCGAGGCGACGGGGCTGTGCCGCAGTGACTGGCACGGCTGGCAGGGACACGATCCGGACATCCGCCCGCCGCACGTCCCCGGTCACGAATTCGCCGGGGTGGTCAGCGCCGTCGGCGCCGGCGTCCGCAATTGGCGGCCCGGCGACCGCGTCACCGCGCCGTTCGTCTGCGCCTGCGGCCAGTGCGCCGCCTGCCTCGCCGGCGACCAGCAGGTGTGTGAACGGCAGACGCAACCCGGCTTCACCCACTGGGGCTCCTTCGCCGAGTATGTGGCGGTCCGGCACGCCGACGTCAACCTGGTGCGGCTCCCGGACGACCTGGACTATCCGACCGCGGCGGCGCTCGGCTGCCGCTTCGCCACGGCGTTCCGGGCCGTGGTCAGCCAGGGGCGGGTGGCCGCGGGCGAGTGGGTGGCGGTGCACGGCTGCGGCGGGGTGGGACTCTCCGCCGTGATGATCGCGGCGGCCTGCGGCGCGCGGGTGGTGGCCGACGACGTCGCCCCCCGCGCGCTCGAACTCGCCCGGTGCGGGCGCGACCGTCTGCGTGGACGGCAGCGCCCGCACCGGGCCGGGTGCGGTGGCGGCGGCCGTCCGGGAGGCGACGGGCGGCGGCGCCCACCTGTCCCTGGACGCGCTCGGCAGCGCCGCCACCTGCGCCGCCTCGATCGAAAGCCTGCGGCGACGGGGACGGCACGTCCAGGTCGGGCTGCTGCCCGCCGCGCAGGGTCGCCCGGCGCTGCCGATGGAACTGGTGATCGCGTACGAGCTGGAGCTGCGGGGCAGTCACGGGATGCCGGCGCACGCCTATCCGGAGATGCTCCGGCTGGTCAACGCCGGGGTGCTGCGCCCGGGCGAGCTGATCACCCGCACCATCGGCCTGGCCGAGGTTCCCGACGCGCTGGCCGCGATGAACCAGCCGGCGCGCGGGGGGATGTGCCTCATCCGCCCCCGCTGAGCGGTGACACCGCGCAACCGGCGCCAGGGTGGGGCGGCACCGGGTCGATCGGGGTGAGCACGCCACAGGCGTCCTCGACGGCCTGCGCCGCGGCCAGCGCCGTGAGGTCGCCGAACCGGCGGGCCGTGACCTGCGCGCCGACCGGCAGCCCGTACGCGGTCCCGCACGGTACGACCGCCGCCGGCAGGCCCAGCAGGTTGGCCGGCAACAGCGGCCGGACCAGGTCGAGGGCGGCGCGCAGCCCGTCCAGGGAGGCGATGTCCGCGTCGTGCCGGGGCGGCGGGGGTGGCCCCGGCCGGGGTCAGCAGCACGTCCCACTCCGAGAGGAAGCGGTGCCAGCGCAGCTCGGTGCCGTGTCGTTCGAGGTGCAGCGCCGCCACGGCCGCCGCGTCGAGCGGCGGCAGCAACTGCTGGGCGTACGTGAGGTAGGCCTTCGAGCCGGCGCCGAGCACGCCCTCCAGGGCCGGCAGCAGCACCCGGAAATCGTTCAACACCAGCGCCGCCCACAGGTCGACGGATGCGTTCGCACCCCGACGGTGTCGCCTCCTCGACCAGGTGCCCGGCGGCGGCCAGCCGGTCTCCGGCGGCCCGGACCGCGGCGGCGATGGCCGGATCGACGTCGCAGCCGGGCGTCCGGGCGCGGCGCACTCACGGTGACCGGCAGGGCCAGGGGATCGCGCGGGTGCGGCCCGGCCAGGGCCAGAAGCCCGGCCCGCACGTCGGCCACCCGCCGGGCCAGCACGCCCTGGGCCAGCATGAGCTGGTACGTGAGCAGCGCCTCCTCGGGCGGGATCGACGAGGCGTGCGGCACGAGGCCGGTCGACGGCTTGATCGCGACGATCCCGCACCGGTTGGCGGGATCCCGGACCGAGCCGCCGACATCGTTGCCCACGCCCAGCGGGGACATCCCGGTCGCGATGGCGGCGGCCTCGCCGCCACAGGACCCCCCGGCGGTGACGTCTGGGTGCCACGGGTTGTGGGTGCGGCCGTGCAGGGACGAGTCGGTGTGGGCGCGCGCCCCGAAATCGGGCATGTTGGTCCGGGCGAAGGGGATCGCTCCGGCCGCCCGCAGCCGCTCGACGACCGGCGCGTCACACGGCGCGAGCGCCTGGCTGAGCGCGGCGGCGCCGTGGGTGGTCGCGCAGCCGTTGATGTCGATGTTCTCCTTCGCGGTGACCGGCACGCCGTGCAGCGGGCCGAGGTGCGCCACGTCCGCCACCGCCCGGTCGGCGGCGACCGCCGCCGCCGTGGCGCTGTCGTCGAGCCGGGCGACCACGGCGTTGAGGTGGCCGCTGACCTCGTCGATCCGCGCGCGGAGCGCGTCGAGCACGGCGAGACTGGTCGTCTTCCCCTCCCGGATCGCGGCCGCGATCTCCAGGGCTCCCAGTTGCCACAGTTCCGTCATGGGTGCGCTCCCTGCCTGCGGCCGCCTCCTTTTCGGACTGTAAACCAACGGTCATCGATTGGATACATTTCCGGCGCGATGGGATTCACCCACGCGCCGGACGCCGTCGATCCCCGCGCACGTAGGAAATTTTCGCCCGAAACGTTGACGACGTTGAATGTCTTCCACAACAATGCCATCCACATCGACATCCATCGTTGTCGATGACGCGCTACGGGAGGAGGTATCCATGGCAGCTCTACGCGGCGAGATGTCGTGGTTCTGCTGCGGCAACGCCTGGGGCCCCTGCGGCTCGACCGGGCACGGCGCCTGCGGCACCTGCAACTCGGGCAACTACCAGCACGCCTGGCCCAACACCTCGGACGCCTGCTATGCCATCACCCACCCCGACACCTGCGGACTGAGCATGAGTCGACGCGGCTGCGGCTTCCGGCACTACACCACCAACCTCTGCAACGGCGCCCGGGTCGGCACCACCATCGCCGACTGCGGACCGCAGACCGACCTGTTCTGCGGCGAGACCACCTGCTGCGGCTCGGCCTGCGGCAGCAACCGGATCATCGACCTGACCCCGGCGGCGTTCAGCGCCATCGCCAGCCTCTCCGTCGGGCTGCGGCCCTGCTCGGTCGACATCGTCTGAACAGGAGGATCCGACATGCCACACACCCTGGACCGCCGACGCCTGCTCGCCACCGCCGCGCTGGGCGGCGTGGTCGGCGCCACCGGGCTCGGCTCGCTCGCCCCCGAGGCCGCCTTCGCCGCCGAGGCGGCAGCCGTCGAACCCGGCGCCCCCGACCCGAACTTCGTCGAAGGCCGGATCAGCAAGATCTCCGGCCACCTGCTGCTGGTCACCGGCTCGGACACCGTGCTGCACCCGATCCGGGTCACCGACGGCACGAGCATCTGGAAGCTGCACCCGACCACGTTCGACAACGTGGCTGTGGGCGACGGGCTCTACGCGCGGGGCGTCCGCCTGCCCGACGGCACGCTCGCCGCGGACTCCGTCTGGGTCAACATCGTCAACCTGCACGCGCACATCGCCGCGGTCGGTCGCAACGTGCTGCACCTGGATCACATGGGCCGCCGGATCGTCGCCCACGTCGTGCCCGGCCGGTCCGCCGCCGTCTACAACGGCACGCCGGCGGTCAGTGACCTGTCGCTGCTGAAGGTCGGCCGGCACGTCCAGGTCCTCGGCGCCTGGCACCCGGACACCAACGAGATCGACATCGCCACCGTCTACGCCGCCGCCTGACCGGCGCCGCCCGGGCGGGCACGGGCCGCTCCGCCCGGGCGGCGCCCACCGGCCAACCCGATGGGAGGGAACCCATGATCGACATGATCGCGGCGCTGCAACCGCCGGTCCTCGGCGCGGTGCTGATCTGGTCCGCGCGCGTCAAGCTGTTCAGCCGGCACTCCCCGGCCGCCGCCCAGCGCACGGCGCTCCCCCGGCTGATCGGGC
>NZ_JBSGJR010000612.1:0-3997 GCF_053605645.1 Micromonospora sp. NPDC003776 | reverse complement strand
TACGGGATCACCGGCAACGGCTCGTCCACCCGGCTGGCGTACCGCACCAAGCTCACCTTCAGCGACGGCGCCGGCAAGGCGAAGACCGGCCAGTGGCACGCCTGGCGCTCGGTCACGGTGGTGGGCGGCGGGATGCCGCCGACGCTGGCCCGGCTCCCCACCGACGAGCCGGTCCGCCTCGATCGGTTCGACTGGCAGCTGTGGCGGGCCCTGGCCGATCTGGGCGTCGGCTACGGCGACTACGGCGTCGTCCCGGCGACGCCGGACGCGGACGGGCCGGGCGACCGGCTGCCGACGCTGCGGTACACCGCGGACGGCGCGTGGTGGATCTACCGCTGGGCTCGGCGGGGCGGGCGGGGCGACGAGCGCGTCGCCGACCTGTGCCGGACGCTGGTGTCCGCGCCGTGGTGGCCGGCGGCCGGGGCGGGCTTCTCCTGGGGCGATCACGAGATCCTGCGCCGGGCCCGGCGCGGCGCCGGGGCGGGCTCACCGGCCAACTGGATCGCGTGGAGCACCTCGCACCACCTGGCGCACGTGCTGGCCGCGCTGCGGGAGCCGCGCGACGGGCCGTGGCGGCCCGGGCCGGACGTGTCCGTTCGGGGTCACCCCGGCCGATCACCCCGTGGTGGCGAGCACCGCCGGGCGGGGTGAGTGCGTCACTCCTTCTCGGTGAAGCCGAACTGCACGATCCCCTCGTCGTCGACCTCCGCGTCGACGGAGGTGTCGTTGAGCAGTTCGGCGGCGTCGGCGTCGAGGAAGATCCGGGCACCCTGGTTGTCGACCACCTGGTCGCCCTGGGCCGGCTGCTCGACCAGTTCGATGGAGAGCGACCCGGCGTCGGTGTCGGCGGCGATCCGCAGCCCGCCGGCCTCGGCGACGTCCTGCTGGGCGGCGAGGTCGCGGATCACCAGGACGGCGTTGTCGGTCATGGTCAGCATGGCGAGACTCCTATGGCTGCTGCGGGATTCGGGGCGGGTCGACTCGGACTGTACGGCCCGATGCGCGCCAGAACGGCGAATCGGTCTTCGCCTGACGAAGCGGGGCAGCTCGAACGCTCCCCTTCGCCTACGGTCCCCCCTGGCCCGCCATCCGTCAAATAGAGCCGGGTCAGTCGACAGCGTGGCGGCGCACCCCGACCACGAACGGGTGACCAGGGGTTTCGCGCGCCCGGATCCGGGTAACCGGGAGGGTTTCGGAAAAAACTTTTCCCTGCCAGCCCTTTTCCGGAAGAAAGCACCATGGCAGCATCGGCGCATGCATCGTCGTCTCTTTTCCCGGGCGCTCGCGGTGCTGGCGCTGGTCGCCACCGCGGCCACCGCCGGCGCGCCCACCGCCACGGCCGACGCGCCCACCCCGGCGCAGCTGCGGCTGAACGCGACCATCGACGCGGTCCTCGCCGACTCCCGGCTGTCCGGGGCGCAGGCGGGGGTGGTCGTGGTGGACACCACCACCGGGCGGACCCTCTACGACCGCAACGGGGACCGGCGGCTGGTCCCGGCCTCCAACACCAAGCTGCTCACCTCGACGGCCGCGATGGAACTGCTCGGCCCGGGTCACCGCTTCACCACCGACGTGGCCAGTGCCGGCGTACGCCGGGCCGGGCTGCTCTCCGGCGACCTCTACCTGCGCGGCGGGGGCGACCCGACGATGCTGGCCGCGGACTACGACCGGTTGGCCGCGCAGGTGGCCGCCGAGGGCGTCCGGGTAGTGGCGGGCAACCTGGTCGCCGACGACACCCGCTACGACCGGACCCGGCTGGGCCCGGACTGGACCTGGGACGACGAGTCCTACTACTACGCCGCCCAGGTGTCGGCGCTGACCGTGGCCCCGGACACCGACTACGACGCCGGCACGGTGATCGTGCACGCCGCCCCGGCCGGCGCGGCCGGCGGCCGCCCGGAGATCACCATGACCCCGCCCAACGGCTGGCTGCGGATCGAGAACCGGGCCGAGACGGTGGCCGCCGGCGAGACGGCCATCTCCTTCGAACGCGAGCACGGCGGCAACACCATCGTGGTGACCGGGCAAATCGCCGTCGGTCAGGCCCCGGAGAGCGACTGGATGACGGTCTGGGAGCCGACCGGGTACGCCGCCGACATCTTCCGCTCGGCGCTGCAACGGCACGGCGTGCGGGTCCTCGGCCGGACCGTGCTCGGCCGGCCCGCCCCGGATGACGCGAGGACGGTCGCCCGGCACGACTCGATGCCGCTGTCCGAGCTGATGGTGCCCTTCCTCAAGCTCTCCAACAACGGCCACGCCGAGGTGCTCACCAAGGAGCTGGGCCGGGTGCTCACCGGGTCCGGCACCTGGGACGCCGGGCTGACCGCGATCGGAGAGTACGTCGGCGACTCCGGGATGGACACCGGGACGCTGCGCCAGCGGGACGGTTCCGGCCTGTCCCGGCGCAACCTGATCCCACCGGCCCAGTTCGTCTCGCTGCTGTCGGCGGTGCGCGCCGAGCCCTGGTTCGACACCTGGTACGCGGCGCTGCCGGTGGCCGGCAACGCCGAGCGATTCGTCGGCGGCACGCTGCGCAGCCGGATGCGGGGCACCGCCGCGGCGAACAACGTGCACGCCAAGACCGGCAGCCTGACCGGGGTGTCCAGCCTCTCCGGCTACGCCACCGACGCCGACGGCCACCTGCTGGCGTTCTCGGTGGTGTTCAACAACTACCTGACCTCGTCGGTCAAGGGGCTGGAGGACCAGATCGCGATCGCGCTGGCGTCGTACACCGAGAAGGCGACGACCACGGCGCGGCTGACGGTGCCGACGGCGCCCGACTCGCCCCGGGTGCCCGAGGGCCTGGAGTGCTCCTGGGTGAAGCCGACCGTGTGCTGATCGCCGGGTGCCCCTGCCCGCGCGGGACCGGGCAGGGGCACGGGCCGTCAGGCGCCCGGGCGGTGGGGCCCCGGCACGGCGGCCGGGTCACCGCGTTCGATCAGGGCGTCGATCTCGGCGGACGGCAGCCGTGCCGGGTGAGCACCGTGCGGCCCGCGACGGACGAACTGTCCCCGGCTCACCGGCCGCAGCGCGGGCACGGCCGGCGGGTCCGCCGGTGGTGGATCAGCGCGGCGGCGGTCAGGCCCCAGCCCCAGACCCAGTAGCCGGACTCGGCCACCCAGAAGAAGGCCAGCGGGTAGCGACCGTCTCCCGGGTCGAACGTGCCGGTGACGGTCTCCACGGTGAGCTGGCCGAGGCCGATCCCGAAGTAGCCGATCAGACCCAGGCCGAAGACCGCCGCCGGCACCAGCAGCAGCATCCGGGGTACGCGCCGGCCGGCCAGCAGCGGCACCCAGCCCGGCCAGACGGTCCCCCACCGGTGGACCAGGGCCAGCGGCAGCAGCACCCCGGCGAGCAGGAAGCCCACCTCGAAGAGCGCCGCCGAGAGTCCCTGGGCCAGCGGCAGGCCACCGAAGCCGACCGCCACCTGGGCGGCCAGCCGGACCAGGCAGCCGGCCACCGCGCTCCACGCCGCGACGCGGGCCCAACGCGGCACCGGGCCACCCGAGGACCGGGTCCGGCCGCACCCGCCGCAGTCCCCCCGGTAGCGGCGCAGGTGGGCCAGCGCGGCCCTGTGCAGCAGCAGCGCACCGGTGACCGCGCCGACCCGGCTGAGGAAGCCGGCCACGGTGAACGCCGCGGTGAGGTGGAAGATCAGGAAGCCGACCACGTCCAGCAGCAGCAGCGCGCAGGAGAGCAGCAGGGCCGCGCAGGCCGTCCAGGCCGCCCCCGCCAGGGCCGGCCGCCAGGCGCGGGCCCGGGCCAGCCCGACGCCGACCATCCCCGTGGCGGCGCAGAGCGCCACCGACCACCAGCCGGTGACCACCACCAGGTCGGTGCCGAGCGGCCCGAACGACGGCGCCCCGGCCACCAGCCAACCCGCCCGCAGGGCGCCGTAGCCGACCGCCCACGCCACCAGGGCGTACGCGGGCCAGGCGGGAGCGCGCGGGACCGGACGGGAAACGGCCGGCGGCGGCAGGGTCTGCGTCATGACGTC
>NZ_JBSGJR010000611.1:0-4038 GCF_053605645.1 Micromonospora sp. NPDC003776 | reverse complement strand
GTCGGTCAGTGAGGTGGCGGACCGGCCCGTCGTGTCACGGGCTGGCGGCCAGGAAGACGAAGGCGGCGAACCCGGTGCGCCGGCACCTTCCAGTACGGCTGCGCCCGGAGTGCGGCGACGCGCCGGACTGCGTACGGATCCCGGCGCAGCCGGCCCCGCTCGCCCCGCCCGATTACGACACCCTGGCCCGCGACTACGCCGGGCTGCGCGCGATGCTGCTGGAGCGGCTGGACGTGCTCGCTCCGAACGCCGACCACTCCCCGGCAGACGTCACGGTCACCCTGATCGAACTCATGGCGCACCTCGGTGACCTGCTGCACTACCGGCTGGACCGGGTCGCCACCGAGTCCTGGCTCGGCACCGCCCGGCGCCGCGCCAGCGTCACCCGGCACGCCCGGCTGGTCGACCACCCCGTGCCGCCCGCGATCAGCTCCGCCACGTTCGTGCAGGTGCGGCGGGCTCACTCCAACGCCGGCCCGACCGACAGCAGCTTCGTCGTCCAGCCGGGCGACACCGCGACCGACGCGGCCGGCGACCCGGACCGGTCGCCCGACGCCGCGCACTTCACGCTGGAGACGGCCGGGCCGGTCACCGTATTCGCCTCGCACGCCGAGGTGCCGCTGTACGACTGGACCGAGGCGGACGCGGTGCTGACCGCCGGCGCGACCAGCGCGGTGCTCGTCCGCCCCCGGCCGGCCGACGGCACCCCGCTGGCCACCTGGCTGCCGGTGGGCTCGCTGCTCGCCTTCGAGGTGGTCGCACCCGGCGCGGCCGACGCCCAGCAGGATTGGGCCCGGCGGATCAGCAACTGGCCGCCGGACGACGGCGGCGGCGAGCAGATCCGCCTCCCGCTCGCCTCGTACCCGGCGCAGGTGGTCCGGGTGACCCACGCGGTCGAGATGACCGACCCGCTCTCCCCCGGCCTGCCGCTGGTGCGGGTGTTCTGGGATGCGGCCGACGCGCTGACCCGGCCGGTGCCGGTCAGCGTGGACCACTCCGGCGGGACCGCGCGGGTTGGCGTGGCCCGGCTCGGTGTCCTGCCCGCCCACCACGGCCTGCTGGTCGACGGCCCGGCGGCGGTGGCGCCGCTCGACCCGCTCACCGGCGGCCGGCCCGACCCGGCCCGCGAGCGGGTCGCGGACTACCTGCTCGTCCGGGCCGGCGCGGCGGGGCTGTCCTGCGCGCCGGGCGGGCGACCGTGGCGGCTGGACACCCGGGTGGCGCTGCCCAGCGGGGTCACCGTCGGGGCCACCCGGGTGACCAGCCTGCTGCGGGCGACGGCGGAGGGGTTCAGTGTGGTGGTCGACCACGACGACGACCACCCGCCCCGGCTGCGGTTCCGCACCGGCGTGCTGGGCGTGGTGCCGCCGGCCGAGTCGACGGTGACGGTGCGCTACGAGGTGGGCGCCGGCCCGGACGGGTTGATCGCCGCCAACACGCTCACCCGCCTCGTGCGGACCACCTCCCCGGCCGGGCAGCCGTGCGTGTGGGCGGACGCCGGCGCGGGAGTCACCGCGCGCAATCTCACGCCGGGGGTGGGCGGCACCGCGGCGGTGCCGCTCGACGACGTGCGCCGGGACGCTCCGCAGGCATACGCGGCGGTGCCCCGGCGGGCGGTGCTGGTGAGCGACCTGCCGCCGTTCGCCACCCAGGTCCCCGGGGTGGCCCGGGCGGCGGCGCGTCGCTCCTGGTCCGGCTCCTGGCCGGTCGGGCTGGTGGCCGTGGAGACGGGCAGCGACGTGGCCGACCCGTCGGTCGACGCAGCCGTGGGCGAGGTGCTGGACGCGGTGCGGATGGCCGGCACAGAGGTTGTCACCCTGGCGGCGACCCCGGTCGGCCTGCTCGTCTCGGTGACCGTGTGCCTGACCCCGGGGACCGATCCGGCGCTGGCCCGGCTGCGGATCCTGGCTGCGCTGCGGCCCGGCCGGCCGGGGGCGGTCTTCTCGCCGGCCGCGCACCCGCTCGGCACCTCGGTGTACGTGTCCGCGGTCGTCGCGGCCGTCGCCGCGGTGCCCGGTGTGGACGCGGTACGGGTGACGGAGGCCCGCCGGCTGTCCGAGCCGGCCGGCACCTACCACGAGGTGCTGGTGGTCGGCCCGGACGAGATCGCGGTCTGCGACGACGATGTCGCCGCGCCGGACCGGGGCCGGATCGAGCTGACCGTGGAGGGTGGCCGATGAGCGCGCCGGAGCCCCGCGAGCTGACGCCGCGACCCGACCCGCCGCCGGGGCTGTCCCGGCTGCGCCGCCGGCTGGCCGACCGGCCCGACTTCCGCGACGCGCTGCTGGCCGGGATCGCCGGGACGCCGGGCGGCACCGGCCCGCTGGGCGGGCGGCTGGACGTGGCGGGCGACCCGATGGTCGTCACCGCCGCCGAATTGTGGTCGCGGGTGGCCGACTCGGTCGCCGCGTACACCGAACTCACCGCCGGGGAGCGCTACCTGGGCACCGCCCAGGACTGGACGGACCTGCGCCGCACCGCCGACCTGCTCGGTCACCGGCCGACGCAGCGGGCCGCCGCGCACGGCTGGATCCGCTGCACGACGGACTCCGGCGCGAATCCGCTCGTCCCGGCCGGCACCCGGGTGCAGGCGCCGGGCACGGCCAGCAGCCCGGCGCAGACCTTCGAGGTGGTCACCGACACCCGACTGCGCGCCGACTGGGCCGACCTCACGGTCACCGCCGTGCCGGCCCCACAGCCCCCGCCGGGCCGCGCGCTGCGGCTGCTCACCGACCCCGGCTTCGGGGCCGGGGACCGGGTCGCGCTGGTCGCCGAGAAACCCTCGGGGTACGTGCCGATGCCGTCGACCTGGTGGAGCTGGCTTGGCTGGATGTCGGTCATCTACGCCCTCTACACCAGCAATGTGTCGCTGCGCGCGGTGGTGACGGTGACGAAGAAGTCCGACGACCTGGGCGCCTTCCTGGTCACCACCGACCGGGTGCTCACCGGGCTGCTGGCCCCGACGAGCGGCACCACCTACGCCGCCTACCGGGTCCGGGCGCGGCTGTCGCTGGCACACCGGCTCAGCAAGCTGTCCTACGTGAACTCGTCCGGCGCCGCCGCGACGGCCGCGGTCAGCTACCCGGGCGAGGCCGCAGCGGTCGGCACCAAGCATCTTTTGGTAACCGACGCGAGCGCGGCGAGCCCCGGCATGAACATCCTGGTCGCCAACTCGCACGGCGCGTTCGTCACCACGGTCAAGTCGGTCAGCGGCGTGGCCTGGTCGGTCGCGCCGGGCACGAAGCACCATGTCGGACGGATCGACCTGACCGACCCGCTGCCGACCGGCCAGCAGGACGACGACGTCGAGATCCTGCTGGTCGACCAGCGGGTCGTCGCCCAGCATCACGAGCTGCCGCCGCTGGTCCCCGGCGGGACCCGGCTGCGGGTGCACCCCCGCCCCGCCGAGGTACCCACCCACATCGCCGTGCGGACCACCGCCGGCTGGGAGCTGGCGGACTGCTCGCGAGACGCCGGCGACACCACCGACGACGTGGGGGGCATGTTGCTCGTCCTTGCGGACGGGCTCACCGGGACGGCCGCGCAGGCGCCGGCGACCGCCAACCTCGTCCCGGTCCGGCACGGCGAGACGCACGGCGGGCCGCTGACGGTGACCGACGGCGGCGCCGTCGTCCCCGGTCCGGTCACCGCCGACGTGGACCCGGCGGGCCGGGTCACCGACAGTCTCGCCGTCCGGGTCGGCGGGGTGGCCTACGACGAGGTCGACAGCCTGTTCGGGCGGGACCCGGCCGCGCCGGTGTTCACCACCCGGCTGGCAGCCGACGGCCGCCTCGTGCTCCGCTTCGGTGCCGAGGCGGTGCGGGGCGAGGTGACGGCGACCTGGCGGATCGGCGGTGGCCTGGTCGGCGAGCTGGACGCGACCCGGATCGACACGCTGCTCGGCAGCGTGCGCGGCGTCCGCAAGATCGCTGGGGTGGGCCGGACCACCGGCGCCGCCGACCAGGAGGACCCGCTGCGGATGCGGCGGGCCGCCGCCGCCCGGATCCTCCAGCACGGAAGCGCGTCGGGAGGGGACAG
>NZ_JBSGJR010000610.1:0-4045 GCF_053605645.1 Micromonospora sp. NPDC003776 | reverse complement strand
GGTCCGGGCGGCCGCCGACCCGGTGGGCGGGTGACCTGCCGGCCACCGTGCGCGACCGGCGCGGTCGGCGTCGTAAGCTGGCCGCGACGGGGAGCGGTGGGGCCAGGAGGAACGGCGCGATGACCGGTGGGATCCGGCGCGGTCCCACGGGCGGACCGGAACGGGAGGCGTGCCTGGCGGCCGTGGCGAGCGCCGCGGCGGCCGACGCCGGCGTGCCAGTCGACCTGCTCGGTGACTATCTGACGCTGCTGGTGGAGGCTGCGGTGACCGGCCGCCGGCCGGGCCGGGCCGACCTCGACGCGGTGGGCGCGCTCGGGCGGCGCGCCGCCGAGCAGGGCGTCTCCGCGGGCCGGGCGGTCCGGCTCTACCTCTCGGCGGCCCGGCGGCTCTGGCAGCAACTGCCGCAGCTGGCCGCCCCGGGCGACAGCGAGGTGGTGCGCGCCTCGGCGGACGCGGTGCTGCACGTCGTCGACAGCGCCGTGGCCACCCTGGCCGAGGGGTACGCCGCCGCCCGCCGCGAGCTGGTCCGGCGGGAGGAGACGCTGCGCCGGGAACTCGTGGACGACCTGCTGCGCGGCGACTCGGACCTGGGTGGCCTGGTGGCGCGGGCCGAGCCGTTCGGCCTGGACCTGGCCCGGGTGCACCAGGTGGCGCTGGCCGCGCCGGGCCGGCGGCTGCCGGACACCGAGGCCGCGATCAGCGCGCTGGAGGCGGTCATCTTTGACCGGCTCGGTGACCGCGACGTGCTGGTGGCCACCAAGGAGGGCCTGCTGGTGGTGATCGCCCCCGCCGACGCGGTGGCCCCCGACCGGGGTGCCCGCCACTCGGCCGGTGACCTCGGCCGGCTGATGCACGCCGAGCTGGACCGCCTGCCGCGCGGCGGATCCTGGCAGGTGACGGTGGGTCGCCCGCACCCGGGGCTGTACGGCATCGCCCGCTCCTACGAGGAGGCCCGCGAGACGTTGGCGATGGCGCGGCGGCTGAACACCCGCACCCCGGTCGTCGAGGCGCACGACCTGCTCGTCTACCGCGTCCTGTTGCGCGACCAGCCGGCCATGGTCGACCTGGTGCAGGCGGTGCTGAGTCCGCTGTGCCAGGCGCGCGGCGGCGCCCGGCCGCTGCTGGACACCCTCGACGCGTACTTCGCCACCGGCGGCGTCGCCACCGAGGCGGCCCGGCGGCTGCACGTCTCGGTCCGCACGGTCACCTACCGACTGGGCCGGATCCGAACGCTGAGCGGGTACGACCCGAACGACCCGGGCGACCGGTTCACCCTGCAGGCCGCCGCGTACGGCGCGCGGGCGCTGGACTGGCCGCGCCGCCCGCTGCCCGGCCCGACCGGGTAGCGGGCGCGCCGTCACCGCGGCGGGTCCCCGCCGGCGGGCACGTCGACCACGTCGAGCAGGCCGAGCAGATGGGCCAGTGCCACCGCCTCGGACCGGGTGAGACGCAGGCCGCAGGTGCTGTCCGGATCGGCCAGGTCGTCGTGGAACACGTCCCGCCGGTCCTGGCCCCGGTAGGCGACCACACCGACGCGGCGGCCCTGGGTGGTGGTGAAGGTGAGCCGCACCCCGATTCCGGGTAGCGGCGTCCGTTCGATCTGCATGGGGGCTCCGTACGGGAGAGGCGGGTGACGGCGCCGCCCGGCGCGGCCGCCGTCAGGCGAGGGCGGCGCCGCCCGGCGGCGCCCGGTCGGCCGACCAGGCCGGAACGCACCCCGGGACGGCGCTTGCCAACCTGACCACGATGCACAGCCCCACGCTTCGGCCGGCGTGCCGCAGCACGGTGAGCACGGCCACCACGACGAGCACCGTCAGCGCGCGGCGCTGGAGGGTGTCGGACCGGTGACCGGGTGGGAACATGCGGCCACCATAGCCGCCCGCCCGGCGGCACGGCCCCGGCCATCGTCGCCACCGGCGAGGTCGCCGGTGGTCGGCAAACAGCGCTCCGGATATTGGCCGGTGGCAGGCCATGTCAACGCGCCGACGGCGACGGACGCTGGAGGTCCGACAGATTCCCCGGACGGCGAGGAGGCGGGTGATGACGAGCAGCACGGCGGCGCGGCCGCCGGTGCGCCCCGGTCGACCCGGCGGCCCCGCCCGCGCAGGTCACCGGTCCGCCGCCGCCGCCGGGGCCCGGCCGGACCGCCGGTCCGCCCCCTCCCCGCTCGTCGGCTGACCGGCCGTCCGGCCCCCCTTCTTCCGGCTCCTCCCGCCGTCCCGCCCGGGTCGGCGGGATCTCCACATCTCCTTCGAAAAGAGGTCGGCATGCCTCTCGCCCAGGCCGGCACCCGTCGCACCGGCACCGACGGGACCTCGGCCGCCCGTCCCGCGCCGGTCGCCGTCGACCTCGGCAGCGGCCAGCTCCGGGTCCGGCTGCCCCACCACGGCACCATCAGCACCCCGGTCGGCGACCGGTCCATCCGGCACCAGCCGGTGGTACGGCGCGGCCAGATCGTCGACGGCGCCGGCTGCGCGGCCGCGCTGTCGCAGCTGCTCCGCGAGCACCGGATCGCGGTGCCGGCCGGCCCGTTGGTCGTCGCCTGCCGGCCGCTGCTGGCGACGGTCGCCGACGAGGAGCTGACCCGGCGGGTCCTCGACGCCGTGTTCGCACCCGCCCGGCTGCTCTTCATCGACACCGTCCGCGCCGCCGCGATCGGCGCCGGCGCGGGCACCGGCACCCTGCTCGTCGCGGACCTCGGCACCGAGGTGACGGAGGTGGCCGTCCTGCGGGACAGCCGCGTGGTCGAGGGCCGCCGGGCGAACCTCGGCACCGCCGACCTGGCCCGCGGTGCCACCGTCGGCACGCTCGCCGACGCGGTCGGCCGCCTCGTCCGGGAGCTGACCCGGACCACCGGCACCGTACCGGTCGCCGCCGCCCTGGCCCGCGGCGTGGTCCTGGTCGGGGACGGCGCCACCCGGCCCGACCTGCGGGACCGCATCGCCGCGGCGACCGGGCTACCGGTGCACCGCGCCGCCGGTCCGCGGACGGCCGCGCTGACCGGAGCGAGCCTGGCCGCTTCCGCCGCCGCCCGTCATCCCGCCGTCGAGTGACCCGCGGCGAACCCACCCTCCCCACCGGTCGCGCCGGTCCCCGACCGGCGCGCACACCGAAAGGCGACACACCATGAGCGACACCCTGCACGTCACCCCCGAGGCCCTGCGCGCCCGCCTCGAGGAGCAGTACCACATCTACACCGGCCAGCTGACCGAGCTCACCCTGCACGGCCGCCGGCCCGATCACGGCGGCTACGACCCGGACACCCTGCGGGGGCTGATCGAGACCGCCCGCCAGGGCATCGCGGAGACCGCCGAGGCGCTGCGCCGCATGTCCGAGGGCACCTACGGCCGGTGCGACGGCTGCGGCGGGGAGATCCCGCCCGCCCGGCTGGAGATCCTGCCGTGGGCCCGCCACTGCGTCCCCTGCCAGGAGCGACGCCGCGGCTGACCGGCCGCACCCGTCGACGCGCCGGCGGCCCGCGCCGCCGGCGCCTCCTCGGTGAGGTCGCGGGAACCGTCCACCCGGTACATGATCTGCAGCGGCTCACCGCACTCCTCGGCCTCCCGGATCCGCTCGCTGAGCCAGTCCAGGTAGCCGCGCGCCTCGGCGGTGAAGCCGAGACTGAGCAGGGCGTGCACCGAGAACGACGCGTCCCGCACCCACGTGTAGCGGTAGTCCCAGTTACGCGGACCACCGAGCCGAGATGCTCGGCGAGTCGAACCGCGGTGCGCAGAACCAGTCCAGGGTGCCGTCCCGGGTGATCAGTGCGGCGGTCTGCAGGTCTCCGATCAGCCCGTGGTTCTCCACCGCCGGGTACGCCTCCACCGCGAACCTCCCCGTCCGACGTGCGGCCCGCGTACCCGCTCCGATGGCGGCCATGCCCCGCGGACCGGCGGCCGTACCCTTGGCGACGTGAGCCTCGACGCGCTGCACCGCGCCCTCACCGCGCCCCGCGACCCGCCGCTGCGCCCCCTGCCCGCCCAGGTCGCAGCCCTGCTGGTGACGCTGCACGCGCCGCCCCGGCTGGCCGCCCACCTGCGCGCCG
>NZ_JBSGJR010000609.1:0-4048 GCF_053605645.1 Micromonospora sp. NPDC003776 | reverse complement strand
GGTGGGGGGATCAGGCGGTGAAGCGGACCCGACGACGGCGGGCCACCACGAAGAGCACCGCGCCGGCGGCGAGCAGCACGGCCGCGCCACCCGCGATCGCGCCGGCGGCCGGGCCGGTGACCGGCAGGCCGCCACCCTGGCCCGAGCAGTCCTTCGGCTGGGTGTACGGGATGGTCTCGGTCTCGTCGATCACGTCGTACTTGACCGTGACCTTGAGGCCCTTGTACGCGTCGAAGCTCACCGAGGCGGTCTTGCCCGGCTCGGAGACCAGCTTCTTGGTGACGCCCTTCTCGGTGGTCATCGTGGCCGTGAAGGGGATGCCCTTCGCCGGGTTCTCCACGATGAAGGTCATCTTGTCGCAGGTCTCCTCGAGCCGGAACACCGGCTCCTCCGGCTCGGCCGGGACCGACGGGGTCGCGGAGGGGCTGGCCGGGCTGGAGGCCGGGGCGGACGGCGACGGGGTGGTCTCCGGCGACCTGCTCGGCTCCGGGGTGGCGCTCGGCGACGGCGAGGTGGGCGAGGGCGACTCGCTCGGGCCGCAGTCCTGCGTGGGCTGCGCGACGACGCTGCGCTCCTCGGTGATGATCCGGTCGCCCCGCTCCCAGCGCGCCTCGACGGTGAGCTTCAGCTCCGGCAGGGCACCCTCGAAGGTGTGGGTCTGGGTGCCGGTCAGCGGGCCGTCGCCCTGCTTCGGCAGCGTCGCGTTCAGCGCCAGCCCGCCGGTGATGTCACCGGGCACGGTGGACTCGAGCTTGGTGATGGTGCCGGTGATGTCGGTCTCGCTGTTGAGAACCGACCAGTTGACGGTGACCTTGCCGTCCTGGGCGGCGCAGTAGGTGCCCGACGGGATGGGGTGGTGGGCCAGGGCGGGGCTGGCGACGGTGGCCACACCGGCGAGGCCGATCAGCGCGCCGGCGGTGAGGGCCGCGGCACGCCGGAGGTGGAGACGGTTCACGTCTGCTCCTGATGAGGGGAAGATCGGGAGAGTGCGGCGGACGGACCGAAGCCTCACGTCCGCTCACAACCGGGCAGACCCTAGCGAGATCGACGCCGAATGCGTTACTCCGATCGGCGCCCGGAAACAGGTCTGTTATGGATTCGAGATCATTGATCCACCGTACGTGATCGATCGATGCGTCTTGTGGCACCCACCGTGTCAGCCGGGTCGGTTCGGGGCCGTCGCGTAGCGTCTGGGGCATGTGCGGGAGCAGACGGTGACCCGGATCGTGGCCGGGACGTACGGCGGGCGGCGGATCGCCGCGCCCCCCGGCGCCGGCACCCGACCCACCTCCGACCGGGTCCGCGAGGCCCTGTTCAGCGCGGTGCAGGCCGAGCTGGACCTGGCCGGGGCGCGCTTCGCCGACCTCTACGCCGGCTCCGGCGCGGTCGGGCTGGAGGCGCTCTCCCGGGGGGCGGCGCACGTGCTGCTGGTCGAGTCCGACGCCCGGGCCGCCCGGGTGATCCGGGAGAACGTCGCGGCGCTCCGGGCCGCCCCGGCCGCCCGCCTGGTCACCGGCAAGGTGGCCACCGTCCTCGCGACCGGCCCGGAGGGCGGCGGATACGACGTGGTCTTCGCCGACCCGCCGTACGCGGTGCCCGACGAGGAGATCACCGCCCTGCTGGCCGCGCTGGTCGACGGCGACTGGCTGACCCCGGACGCCCTGGTGGTCGTCGAGCGGTCCAGCCGGACCGGGCCGGTCACCTGGGTGGAGGGGATCACCCCCGAGCGCAGTCGACGCTACGGCGAGACCACCCTTTGGTACGGTCGCCGATCATGAGACGTGCGGTCTGTCCGGGCTCCTTCGACCCGGTCACCAACGGACACCTCGACATCATCGGCCGGGCCAGCCGCCTGTTCGACGAGGTGATCGTCGGCGTGCTGGTCAACCAGTCGAAGCAGGGGCTGTTCACCGTCGAGGAGCGGATCGCGATGCTCCGCGAGGTGACCGCCTCGTACGACAACGTGCGGGTCGAGTCGTTCCGCGGGCTGCTGGTGGACTTCTGCCGGGCCCAGCAGGCGAGCGTGCTGATCAAGGGCCTGCGGGCGGTCAGCGACTTCGACTACGAGCTGCAGATGGCCCAGATGAACATCGGCCTGGCCGGCGTCGAGACGCTCTTCATGCCGACCAACCCGCTCTACTCCTTCCTCTCCTCCAGCCTGGTCAAGGACGTGGCGAAGTGGGGCGGCGACATCTCCGCGCACGTCCCCGACGTGGTCCGCGAGCAGCTCGTCGCCCGCCTGCACCCCGAAACCCGCTCCTGACGCGCTCCCCGCTCCCCGCTCCCCGCTCCCCGCTCCCCGCTCCCCGCTCCCCGCTCCGATCTTGCGGTTTCGGCCGCGGGTTCGTCCGGCACGGGCGGAATGTCGGGGCGGAAAGTGCAAGATCGGCGGCGCGGGGAGCGGCGCGGGGGCGGGCGACGCGCCGGGTAGGGGTGCAGCGGTGCGGCGTGGAGCGGGCGCGACATGATGTGTGCAACGCCGAACCCGGGCGCAGGCCGCATCATGAAGGTCGGCCGACGAAGACAGGAGTGAGGTACCGGTGGACCCGCTCGATCGCATCGACGAACTGATCGCCATGGTGGAGCAGGCCCGCTCCGTCCCGATGTCGCGCAACAACTGCATGGTCGACCGGGGCGAGATGATCGCCGCTCTCGACGAGCTGCGCGCGGAACTCCCGGCCGATCTGCGCCGGGCCGCCGCGCTGCTGGAGGAGCGCGACAAGATCATGGAGGCCGGCAAGCGCGAGGCCGACCGGATCATCAGCGAGGGTGAGGCGGAACACGCCCGCCTGGTGTCGGTGAACGAGATCACCGTCTCGGCCGAGCACGAGGGTGCCCGGATCATCGCCGAGGCCCGCGCCGAGGCGCAGCGCCTCCGCGACGAGGTGGACGACTATGTCGACACCGCCCTGGCCAACTTCGAGCAGTTCCTGACCCGGGCCCTGGCCTCGATAGAGCGGGGCCGGGACAAGATGCACGCGCTGCGCGAGATCGGCACCTTCGCCGGGGACGAGGCGGACCGCCCGCTGCCCTTCTGAGCGCGCCCCGGCAAGCGGCCGCCGCGCTACCCTTGCCCACGGCACGCGCGCCGGTGGCCGACAGCCGGCAGTCGCGGCCAGGGACGACGCCCCGGTTCGACGGTCCGCCGGTCGTCCAGGTAACCTTCTTTGTCGGCCTCTCACCGGCCGGAGTCTGACTATGCCCAAACACTCGCCAAGCCTCCTCGACCCCAGGTCGCCGCTGGTCCTCGACACGAGGGACCTGCCGCGCCGGCCTGGCGCGTTGCGTACGGTCAAGCGGGTCGTGCCGGCACCGGCGGACCTCGGCGTGGAGTTGATCGGCGTGCCGGAGGGCGCGGACCTCGACCTCGACCTGAGGTTGGAGTCGGTGTCCGAGGGCGTGCTCGTCTCCGGGACCGTCACCGGTCCCGTCAAGGGCGAGTGCGGGCGCTGCCTGCGCGAGATCGACGACTCGGTGGCCGTGCGGATCCAGGAGCTGTACGCGTACGAGAACAGCACCACGGACGACACGACCGACGAGGACGAGGTGGGCCGGATGCAGGGCGATCTGATCGACCTGGAGCCGGCGCTGCGGGACGCGGTGGTGCTCGCGCTGCCGACCAACCCGCTCTGCCGGGAGGACTGCCCAGGCTTGTGCCCCGACTGCGGGGTGCACTGGGACGATCTGCCGGCCGACCACAGCCATCAGCAGATCGACCCGCGTTGGGCGGGCCTGTCGCAACTGACCCGTACAGAGGAGTAAGAACCGTGGCCGTCCCCAAGCGCAAGATGTCGCGCAGCAACACCCGGTCCCGCCGGGCGCAGTGGAAGACCGCGGCGGTCGCGACCGTGGCCTGCCCGCAGTGCAAGTCGGCGAAGCTTCCGCACGCCGCCTGCTCCGTCTGCGGCACGTACAACGGCCGCCAGGTCCTCGAGGTCTGACCTGGACGCCGAGTGACGTCCCCGACCACGGGTCGGGTGGCGCGCGCACCATGGCTCTCGCCCGGTGCCCCGGCTCCCTCCGCCGCCGGCCGGCCTTCGGCCGGCGC
>NZ_JBSGJR010000608.1:0-4057 GCF_053605645.1 Micromonospora sp. NPDC003776 | reverse complement strand
TGACGCTGCGGGTCGCCGCCGCCGCGGCCACCACCCGGCTGCCCATCGCCCGGGCCACCTGCGAGTGGCTGGCCGCGTACTGCCCGCCGCTGCCCGCGCCCTGGCCGCCGGCCGCCCGGGCCGCCCTGATCACCCTCCTCGGCGCCGGTTCCGGCCTGGTGCCCGCCTGGGAGACCTGCGACCGGTACGGCCTGATCGACGGCTGGTTGCCCGAGTGGACGCGGCTGCGCAGCCTGCCGCAGCACAACCCGGTGCACCGGTTCACCCTCGACCGGCACCTGGTGCAGACCGCGTACGAGGCCAGCCGGCACACCCGCGAGGTGGACCGCCCCGACCTGCTGCTGCTCGGCGCGTTCCTGCACGACATCGGGAAGGGGCTGCCGGGCGAAGGTGCCGCCGGGCGGGCCGGCAGGCATGAGCCCGCCGGCACCTTCGTAGACCACAGCAGTGTCGGTGCGCCGCTCGCGGCGGCGGTGGCGGCCCGGGTCGGGCTGCCGGAGGCCGAGGCCGCGCTGATCGGCACGCTGGTCCGGCTGCACCTGCTGCTGCCCGACGTGGCCACCCGCCGCGACCTGTCCGACCCGAAGACCGTCGCCGGGGTCGCCGCGCAGGTCGGCGACACCACCACCCTGGAACTGCTGCACGCCCTGGTCCGGGCCGACGCCGCCGCCACCGGACCTGCCGCCTGGTCGGAGTGGAAGGGACGGCTGGTCGCCGAACTGGTGGCCCGGGTGCGGACCGCCCTCGACACCGGCGAGCTGCCCGCCCCGCCGGCCCCCGACCCGGCGCTGGTCGCCGGGCCGCTGCCGGTCGTACACCTCGGGGAGGACCGGGTGTCGGTGGCCGCGGCCGACCGGCGCGGCCTGCTCGCGACGGTGGCCGGCTGCCTCGCCCTGCACCGGCTGGAGGTGATCTCCGCAGACGCGTCCACGGTCGACGGCCGGGCCCTGGTCGAGTGCCGGGTGCAGCCCCGCTACGGGCTGGCGCCGGACCCGATCGCGCTCACCGCCGACTTGCGCCGCGCGGTCGCCGGCGACGTGTCGGTCACCCAGCGGCTGCGCGGCCGGGCGCTCGCCGCCCGGGGCCAGGGCGCCGCGCCCCGGGTGGTCTGGCACCGGGAGGCGGCCACCGACGCGGTGCTGCTGGAGTTGCGCGCCGCCGACGCGGCCGGGCTGCTGTACCGGGTCTCCTGCGCGCTCGACGAGGCCGGGGCGCAGGTCCGGGCGGCCCGGATCTCCACCCTCGGTGGCGACGTGGTGGACGCCTTCTACCTGGTCGGCGGCTGGCCCCCGGCGGCGGACCGCGACCGCATCGAGGCCGCGGTGCTGGCCGCCGTCTGAGCCGGCTACGTCCGGTGACGTAGCCCGGGAGCCGCCGCCGGGGCGACGTGCCAGGGGCCCGGCGGCGGGACCCTCGGGGCATGAACCTGCCAGTGCAGACCGAAGGGCTCACCAAACGGTACGGCGGCCTGACCGCCGTGCAGGACCTCAATCTGACGGTCCGGGCCGGGGAGGTGTACGGCTTCCTCGGCCCCAACGGCGCCGGGAAGACCACCACCCTGCGCATGCTGCTCGGGCTCGTCCGCCCCACCGCCGGCACGGTGCGGCTGCTCGGCCGCGCGCCCGGCGCCGGTCGGCTGACCGGCGTGGGCGCGCTGATCGAGGGGCCGGCCTTCTACCCGTACCTCTCCGGGCGGGACAACCTGCGGGTGCTGGCCCGCTACGCCGGGGTCGGCGCGGACCGGGTGGCGCTGGTGCTGGACCTCGTGGACCTCACCGACCGGGCCGGCGACCGGTACGCCGGCTACTCGTTGGGCATGAAGCAGCGGCTCGGGGTGGCCGCCGCCCTGCTGAAGGACCCACGCCTGTTGATCCTGGACGAGCCGACCAACGGCCTCGACCCGGCCGGCATGGCCGACATGCGCACCCTGATCCGTCGGCTCGGCGCGGGCGGGTGCACCGTGCTGGTCTCCAGCCACCTGCTCGGCGAGGTCGAGCAGATCTGCGACCGGGTCGGGGTGATCGCCCGGGGACGGCTGATCGCCGAGGGGACCGTCGCGGAGCTGCGCGGCACGGCCGGGCTGCGGGTGCTGGCCGAGCCGCTGGACGAGGCGGCGGCACGGACCCGGGCACTGGTCGGCGCGGACCGGGTCCAGGTCGTCGACGGCGGGCTGGAGCTGACCCTGGCGCCCGAACGGGCCGCCTGGCTCAACGCCGAGCTGGTCTCCTCCGGGCTCGCCGTCCGGGAACTCCGCCCCCGGGAGCGGGACCTGGAACAGGTCTTCTTCGACCTCATCGAGAAGGGAACGGCCGATGTCGCGTAGCTTCCGCGCCGAGACGATCAAGCTGGTCCGCCGGCCGGCGAGCTGGCTGCTGCTGGCCATCGCGGTGGCCCTCGCGCTGATCTTCACCTACCTGTTCCCGTACGCCAGCATCGCCGGCGGCACCGACGGGCCGAACACCGACCGGACCCTGCCCATGCTCCTCCCCGACCACCTGGTCGGGAACTCGCTCGGCGGGCTGCCGGTCTTCCTCGGGTCGATCGTGCTGATCCTCGGGGTGCTCACCGTCGGCGGCGAGTACGGCTGGGCCACCTGGAAGACCGTCCTCACCCAGGGCCCCTCCCGGCTGGAGGTGTACGCCGGCAAGCTGCTCGCCCTCGCCGCCGCCGCGCTGGCCGTGGTGCTCGCGGTCTTCGCGGTCGGCGCGGTGGCCAGCGCGCTCATCGCGGTCGCCGAGGCCCAGCCGGTGCGCTGGCCCGGGCCGGGCGACCTGCTCACCGGGATCGGCGCGGGGTGGCTCATCGCGGCGATGTGGGCGATGCTCGGTGCCGTGCTCGCCGTCGCCCTGCGCGCCGTGGCCCTGCCGGTCGGGCTGGGCCTGGTGTGGATGCTCGCGGTGCAGAACCTGCTCGCCGCGATCGCCGCGCCCCTGCTCCACTGGGTGGCGCAGGCGCAGAAGGGGCTGCCCGGCCCGAACGCCGGGTCCCTCGCGGCCGCGCTCGGCGCGCCCGGGGACACCCCCGGCGTGGTGGGAACGGTCGGCGGCGGGCAGGCGGCGGTGGTCGTGGCGGCGTACCTGATCGCCTTCGCGGCGGTCGGCGCGGTGCTGCTGCGGCGGCGGGACATCGGCTGAGCCGGGTGGGGGAGGCGCGGGTGGAGCGGGAACGGACCGGGTGGAGCGGCGCGGCCCTCGACGCCGGCATCGCCCTGGCGCTGCTCGCCATCGGGCTGGCCGGCACCGGTCCGGCGAGCGTGAACGTCGGCATGCCCACCGGCCGCGCCACCTACCCGCTGGTCGTGGTGGCGGCGCTGGCGCTCGCGGCGCGCCGGCGCTGGCCGCTGGCCACCCTGGCCGTGGTCACCGCGACGGTCACCGCGTACCTGGTGCTCGGCTACCCGTACGGGCCGATCCTGCTCTCCTTCCTGGTGGCGGTCTACACCGTCGCGGCGTACCGGCCGGTGCGGACGGCCGCGGTGGCCGGGGCCGCCGCGCTGGTGGCGGTGGTGATGCACGTCCTCGTCGGCGCCCGCTCGCCCGGCTTGGTCGGCCTGATGCCGGCCGCCGCCTGGGTGGTGGTGCCGTTCGCGGTCGGCACCACCGTGCGGCTGGTCCGGGAGAATGCGGCCCGCAGCCGGGTGGACGAGGCGCGCCGGCTGGCCGACGAGGAACGGCTGCGGGTCGCCCGGGAGGTGCACGACGTGGTCGGGCACGGGCTCGCCGCGATCCACATGCAGGCCGAGATCGCCCTGCACCTGCTCGCCCGCAAGCCCGAGCAGGCCGAGGCGGCGCTGACCGCGATCAGCCGCACCAGCAAGGAGGCGCTGGACGAGCTGCGGGTCACCCTGACCGTGGTACGCCGGGACGAGGCGGCCGACGAGCGGGCCCCGGTACCGGGGCTCGCCCAGCTCCCGCAGCTGCGCGAGCGGCTGGCCGGCGCCGGCGTCCCCGTCGCGGTCGAGGTCGACGGGGAACCGCGGGCCCTCCCGGTGGCGGTGGACCTGGCCGCGTACCGGGTGGCGCAGGAGGCGCTGACCAACGTGCTGCGCCACGCCGGC
>NZ_JBSGJR010000607.1:0-4063 GCF_053605645.1 Micromonospora sp. NPDC003776 | reverse complement strand
TCGGGATGGTCCACGTCGACTACGACAGCCAGGTGCGGATTCCCAAGTCCAGCGCCCGCTGGTACGCCGAGGTGATCCGACGCAACGGCGGCGGCTCAGCCGCCGGTCAGCATCTCGAGCAGGTCCTTGGCGCTCGCGCAGCGGTCGAAAAGCTCCCCGACGTGCTTGCGGGTGCCCCGCTCGGGTTCCATCATCGGCACCCGGACCAGCGACTCGCGGCCGACATCGAAGATGACGGAGTCCCAGCTCGCGGCGACCACCTCGGAGGCGTACTGGGCGAGGCAGCGACCCCGGAAGTAGGCCCGGGTGTCCTCCGGCGGCTCGGTCATCGCGCTGCGGGTCTGCTCGTCGGTGAGCAGCGTCTTCATCGAGCCGCGCTGCACCAGCCGGTGGTAGAGGCCCTTCTCCGGGCGCACATCCGAATACTGGAGGTCGACCAGCTGGAGCTTGTGCGAACCCCAGGAGAGCTTCTCCCGCTCCCGGTAGCCCTCCAGCAGCCGCAGCTTGGCCACCCAGTCCAGCTCGTCGGCGCAGAGGAAGGCGTCGCGGCCGAGCCGGTCCAGCACGCTCTCCCAGCGGTCGAGGACGTCCGCGGTCTGCGCGTCCACGTCGTCGCCGTACCGGTCGTCCACGAAGGACCGGACCCGCTCGAGGTAGGCCCACTGCACGTCCAGGGCGGTGAGCTTGCGGCCGTCGCGCAGCCGCATGAGGTGCTTGAGCGCCGGGTCGTGGCTGACCGCGCGCAGCTCGCTGACCGGGTCGGCGATGCCCAGGTCGGCGCCGAGCGCCTTCTCCTCGATCATGGTGAGGATCAGCGCCGTGGTGCCCACCTTGAGGTAGGTGGAGATCTCCGACAGGTTGGCGTCGCCGATGATGACGTGCAGCCGGCGGTACTTGTCGGCGTCCGCGTGCGGCTCGTCGCGGGTGTTGATGATCGGTCGCTTGAGGGTGGTTTCCAGCCCCACCTCGACCTCGAAGAAGTCGGCCCGCTGGGAGATCTGGAAGCCGCTCTGGCCGCCGTCCTGGCCGATCCCGACGCGGCCGGCGCCGCAGACCACCTGCCGGGTGACGAAGAACGGCGTCAGGTACGCCACGATGTCGGCGAACGGGGTCTGGCGCCGCATCAGGTAGTTCTCGTGGGCGCCGTAGCTGGCGCCCTTGTTGTCGGTGTTGTTCTTGTAGAGGTGGATCGGGTGGGTGCCCGGGATGGTGGCGGCCCGCCGGGCTGCCTCGGCCATCACCCGCTCGCCGGCCTTGTCCCAGCGCACCACGTCGAGGGGGTTGGTCACCTCGGGGGTGGAGTACTCGGGGTGGGCGTGGTCGACGTAGAGCCGCGCACCGTTGGTGAGTATGACGTTGGCCAGCCCGAGGTCCTCGTCGGCGAGCGCCTCGGCGGGGTCGTACGCGGCGCCGGAGTAGGTGAAGCCGCGGGCGTCGCGCAGCGGCGACTCCTCCTCGTAGTCCCAGCGGGCCCGGCCGCCGCGGTTGAGTTCGGGCCGTGCCCCGTAGGCGTTGACCACCTGCGAGGAGGTGACCATCGGGTTGGCCCCGGCCTGGCCGGGCACGGAGATGCCGTACTCGACCTCGGTGCCCATGATCCGTCTGACGCTCATCGACCTGCCTGCTCCGCTCGCCCGTCCCGGTCCCCCCGTCACGTCGAGCGTAGTCGCCGTGACGCGCGGAAGGGGCGCGGCGGGCCGGGCCCGGTACGCGCGGAGGCCCGCGGCGGGTGCGCCGCGGGCCTCCGTCGTGCCGTCGGACTACAGGTACTGGCCGGTGTTGCTGGCGGTCTCGATGGACCGGCCGGCCTCGGCGCCCTTGCCGCCGGAGACGAGCGTGCGGATGTAGACGATCCGCTCGCCCTTCTTGCCGGAGATGCGCGCCCAGTCGTCGGGGTTGGTGGTGTTGGGCAGGTCCTCGTTCTCGCGGAACTCGTCGACGCAGGCGTCGAGCAGGTGCTGCAGGCGCAGCCCCTTGCGTCCGGAGGTGAGGAACTCCTTGATGGTCATCTTCTTGCCCCGGTCGACGATGTTCTGGATCATCGCGCCGGAGTTGAAGTCCTTGAAGTAGAGGACTTCCTTGTCGCCGTTGGCGTAGGTGACCTCGAGGAAGCGGTTCTCCTCGGTCTCCGAGTACATCCGCAGGACGACCGCGTCGATCATCGCCGCCACGGTGGCCTGTGGGTCGCCGCCGTGCTCGGCGAGGTCGTCGGCGTGCAGCGGCAGGCCGGCGAGGATGTACTTGGAGAAGATGTCCTTGGCCGCCTCGGCGTCCGGCCGCTCGATCTTGATCTTCACGTCGAGCCGGCCGGGGCGCAGGATCGCCGGGTCGATCATGTCTTCCCGGTTGGAAGCGCCGATGACGATGACGTTCTCCAGCCCCTCGACACCGTCGATCTCGCTGAGCAGCTGCGGGACGATGGTGTTCTCCACGTCGGAGGAGACGCCCGAGCCGCGGGTGCGGAAGACGGAGTCCATCTCGTCGAAGAACACGATCACCGGGGTGCCCTCGCCGGCCTTCTCCCGGGCGCGCTGGAAGATCAGCCGGATGTGCCGCTCGGTCTCGCCGACGTACTTGTTGAGCAGCTCGGGGCCCTTGATGTTGAGGAAGAAGCTGGTGTGCTTCTCCTCGCCGCGCCGTTCGGCGATCTTCTTCGCGAGGGAGTTGGCCACCGCCTTGGCGATCAGCGTCTTGCCACAGCCGGGCGGGCCGTAGAGCAGGATGCCCTTCGGCGGCCGGAGCTGGTGCTCGCGGAACAGGTCGGCGTGCAGGAAGGGCAGTTCCACCGCGTCGCGGATCTGCTCGATCTGCGCCTGGAGGCCACCGATGTCCTCGTAGTCGACGTCGGGCACCTCCTCCAGGACCAGTTCCTCGACCTCGCTCTTCGGGATCCGCTCGTACGCGTACGCCGAGCGGGGCTCGATCATGAGCGAGTCGCCGGCCCTTATCGCGGTGCCGATGAGGGTCTCCGCGAGGTGCACGATGCGCTCCTCGTCGGAGTGCGAGACGACCAGGGCGCGGTCGCCCGGGGTGTCGCCGGGTCCGGCGAGCACCTCCTTGAGCATGACGACCTCGCCCACCCGCTCGTAGCCGAGCGCGTCGACGATGTTGAGCGCGTCGTTGAGCAGGACCTCCTGGCCGCGGCGCAGCTCGTCGACCTCCAGCGAGGGCGAGACGGCGACGCGGAGCTTGCGCCCGCCGGTGAACACGTCCACCGTGCCGTCGTCGTGTTTCGCCAGGAAGACGCCGTAGCCGCTCGGCGGCTGGGCGAGGCGGTCGATCTCCTCCTTGAGCGTCACGATCTGCGCGCGAGCCTCCTTGAGGGTGCTCACGAGCCGTTCGTTGTTCTCGGTCAGCCGCGCCAACTGTGCCTGGGTGGCCGCCAGCCGCTCCTCGAGCTGCCGGACGTGTCGGGGGCTTTCGGTCAACTTGCGCCGCACCAGGGCGAGTTCCTCTTGAAGGAACGCGACCTGCGTGGAGAGATCGTGGGCCTCCTTCTCCCACCGTGCGGCGCGCGAGTCCGCGTCGTCGCTGCGTGCCACGTCCCACCTCCCCGGGGGGCTTGAACGTTCTGAGCTAACACTAGCCGCTATGAGCCCGATTCGGTCCCACGCAACGCGCTCGTCACCGAAGCTTGATCGCCAAGGGCTGGTCGGGGGGCGGGTACGGGCGTTCGGGTACCGTCGGGGGGTGGGACGGGAGAACATGGGGGGTGCTTCGTGACCGACGTCGCGACGGACCAGCTTCAGGTCTGGGTGGACCAGGACCTCTGCACCGGCGACGGGCTGTGCGTGCAGTACGCGCCGGAGGTGTTCGAGTTCGACGTCGACGGCCTGGCGTACGTCAAGGGCCCGGACGGCGAGCTGCGGCAGGCCGCGGGCGCCCGGGTCGACGTGCCGGAGCACCTGCGCCTCGAGGTGATCGACTCGGCTAAGGAGTGCCCGGGCGAGTGCATCCACGTGGTGCGCGCGAGCGACGGCGTCGCGGTGGCCGGCCCGGAGGCCGACGACTGACGAACCGACCGAGCGCGGGCCGGGGACGGGAGCGACCCGGGCCCGCGTCC
>NZ_JBSGJR010000606.1:0-4084 GCF_053605645.1 Micromonospora sp. NPDC003776 | reverse complement strand
CCAGCCCCGGCGCGCGAATGCCGCGCGTCGCGTGCAGCCCGTCGGGCTCGACGGTGACCGTGCGGACCGCGTCCCGGGGGAAGGAGAAGTCGCCCCGCAGCGCCCAGAGCTTCTCGGCGGCGGTCAGCCGCACCCGGATTCGGTCGTTGTCGACGACGATGGTGGCCATCACCGGCTCCTCGGGGTCGCTATAATCTCAACACCGAGAACGTTATCACCGCTGAGAACGAAAGTGGGACCCGTGTGGCGCTCGACACCGCTGAGCTGCTCCTGCACCCGGTCCGGCTGCGCATCATCCAGGCGTTCCTGGGTGGTCGTACGCTGACCACCGCCCACCTGCGCGTCGAACTCGCCGACGTCCCGCCGGCGACGCTGTACCGGCAGATCGCCACGCTGGCCGAGCACGGTGTGCTGCACACGGCGGAGGAACGCCGGATCCGCGGCGCGGTCGAACGGCGTTACCGGCTGGATCCGGGGGCCGCTTCGGTCGATGCGACGGCGGCCCGGTCGATGAGCTCCGAGCAGCATCGCCGCGGCTTCCTCACCTTCGTCGCGGGTGTGCTCGCCGACTTCGACCGGTACCTCGACAGCGGCGGCGGTGACCTCGGCCGCGACCTGGCCGGCTATCGGCAGAACGCCTTCCACGCCACGGACGCGGAAGCGATCGAGTTCATCACCCGGCTCCAAGCCCTGTTCGCCGAGTACGCGGCCCTCGGCCCCGGCCCCGACCGGACTCGCCGGCTGCTCACCACCGTGCTGCTTCCGGCCCCCGAGGCCACGACGAATCAGGACGAACCGCCGGACCGGCGGTGACCTCCGACGATGTCGACCACCGCGGCGGCGAGCGCCACCGCGATGATTCCGGTGGCCAACAGCAGCGAGTGCCGGAAGGCGGCGGACCAGTCGCCCCGGGTACTGCCCAGCGTCGAGAAGAACAGCGCGCCGACGCCCGCGATCCCGGCGGCCGATCCGATCCGCTGTCCCGTCTGCAGCATGCCCGCCCCGCTGCCGGCCTGCGGCACCGGCACCTCGTCAAGGGTCAGGGTCTGGTTCGGCGCGATGACCAGCCCGCTGCCGATGCCGGCGACCAGCAGCGGTAGCGCGGTCCGCAGCGGCACCGAGCCGTGCGGCGAGCCGCGTAGCACCAGGTCCGTGGCGACCAGCCCGATCCCGACCACGAGCAGCCCGATGGCCACCAGCGGCCGGCCGTACCGGGTGACCACCCGGCCGCCCACCGCCGAGGCGGCCGCCGCGCCGAGCGCGAACGGGGTGATCGCCAGACCGGCGATGAGCGCGCTGTAGCCCAGCCCGATCTGCAGGTAGAGCGTGAAGATGAAGAAGATCGCCGTGAAGCCGGCGAAGTAGACCAGGCCGATCAACGTGCCCAGGGTGTACGACCGCAGCCCGAACAGCCGCAGGTCGAACAGGGGCTGCTGGTGGTGGGCGTAGCGTCGCTCCCAGAGCCCGAAGCCCAGCAGGAAAAGCAGGCCCGCCGGGATCAGCAACCACTTCTGCCAGCCGGGCCACTGCTGCCGCTGCACCAGCGGTAGCAGCACCATGGTCACCCCGACGCCGAGCAGCAGCACCCCGAGCGGGTCGAGCCGGTGCCGGTCCGGCTGGCCGGTGGGACGGGACGGCAGGAGCCGCCAGCCCAGCAGCACGGCGACGATGCCGACCGGGATGTTCACGAAGAACACCCACCGCCAGCCGTGCTGCTCGCCGCCGAGTTGGATGAGCAGCCCGCCGAGCAGTGGGCCGACCGCAGTGGAGATGCCGATGGTGGCGCCGAGCAGCCCGAACGCCCGACCCCGCTCGGCGCCCCGGAACAGTTGCTGGATCATGCCGGCGACCTGGGGGTTGACCACGCCGGCCGCGGCGCCCTGGACGAGCCGGGCGGCGATCAGCCACTCCGGCGAGCGGGCCAGTCCCGCCAGCGCGCTGGTCAGCGTGAACAGCGCCACGCCGACCACGAACGCGGTCCGCCGCCCGCGGGCGTCGCCGAACCGTCCCGCCGGCACCAGCACCAGGCCGAAGGTGAGCGCGTACCCGGACAGCACCCACTGCAGGTCGCTGGGGGTGGCGTGGAGCGCCCGGTCGATGGAGGGGACCGCGACGTTGACGATGCTCACGTCCAACAGGGTCATGAACGCCGCGACCAGGCCGACGCCGAGTGCCTGCCAACGCCGCCGGTCGTCGTACCCGGCGGTGTCCGCCGGCGCCGACGACCGGTCCGCGCTCATGGTGCCCCCTGTAGACCGTCGATCACGCATCCCCGATCGCTACCCGGCCCCTGCGGGGGCAAACGGCGGGGATCACGCCATCTGGCGGGCGCACCACCGCGGGCCGAAGTCCAGCCCCGACATCGGGGAGTCCTCCCGGTGCAGCAGCCCCCGCTCGGTGAGCAGGTGCAGCGGCTCCCGCAGCTCCTCCTCGGTCAGCCCGGCCTCCTGGGCGATCAGGTCAGGGTAGGGGACGTGTCCCCGTACCTCCAGCGCCGCCACCGCCTGGTACACCCGTTGCTCGACCTCAGACAGCTGTACCTGCGCCATTGCTTTCCTCCTCGGCGTGACCCGCCCGACCGGCGGGCGGTCTGCGTCCGGCGCTTACCCCTCCGGCCTCCGATGATGCCCACCCGATCGGGGTCTTCGCCGGGCGCGTGGCGGCGCGTGGCCTAGGCTGCACCGGTGATCATCTGGGATCTCGTCGTCGTCGGCGGTGGGCCCGCCGGCCTCTCCGCCGCCCATGCCGCGGCCAGTTCCGGCGTCCGGACGCTGGTGGTCGAGCGGGCCACCCATCCCCGCTACAAGACCTGCGGTGGCGGCCTGATCGGGGTGTCCCTGGCCGAGGTCGCCGACCGGATCGACGTGCCCGCCCACGACCGCGTCGACCGGGTCACGATCACCCGGGACGGGCGACGCGAGTTCACCCGCCGGCACTCCGGACCGATCCTGGCCATGGTCCGCCGCGAGGAGTTCGACGACCGCCTCCGGGCGGCGGCGGTCGCCGCCGGGGCCGAGGTCCGCGAGGGCGTCGCGGTCCGGGCCGTCGAGCAGGACCCCGACGAGGTACGCCTGCGGCTCGCCGACGGCGAGGTGATCCGTGCCCGCGCCGTGATCGGCGCCGACGGCTCCTCCGGCATCACCGCCCGGCACGTCGGGGTGACCTTCCGCCAGGTCGACCTGGGCCTGGAGGTGGAACTGCCGGTCCCGCCCGCCGAACAGGAGCGCTGGCGCGGCCGGCTGCTGCTGGACTGGGGCCCGGTCCCCGGGTCGTACGCCTGGGTCTTCCCGAAGGGGGACCGGCTCACCGTCGGCGTCATCGCCACCCGGGGCGAGGGCGAGCGCACCCGCGCCTACCTGCGCGACTTCGTGGCCCGGCTCGGCCTGTCCGGGGTGACGCCCGAGCACGACTCGGGTCACCTGACTCGCTGCCGGGCGGCGGACTCGCCGCTGCGCCGCGACCGGGTGCTGGTCGCGGGCGACGCGGCGGGCCTGCTCGAGCCGTGGAGCCGGGAGGGAATCAGCTACGCGCTGCGTTCCGGCCGGCTGGCCGGCGAGGCGGTGGCCGCCGGCGACCTGGCCGGGTACGCGCGGGAAGTGCACCGGCTGCTGGTGCCCGAGATGCGGGCCGGGCACCGACTCCTGGAGGTCTTCGAACGGCGGCCGGAGGTCTTCCACGGGCTGCTCGCGACCCCACCGGGCTGGCGGATGTTCGTGCGCTTCTGCCTGGGGCATGCGAGCTTCGCCGAGACCCTCGCCCGACGCCCGGTCCGGGCCGGCCTCGCCCTGCTGGACCGGCTGCCGACGCGGGGCGGGGCGGCGGGGACCGTTCGTTAGCTGCCGGCCGTTCCGCAGCGTCTCTAATTAGCTAAGCGATCCTGAGTCGGAGGGTGTTTCCGGGATCGTTTCCCACCTGGGTGGGGTCGCGTGGGCGTGGAGGTGGAATCCTGCGCCCAGTGCGGCTCCGCGTGGCCGGTGGCCGGCGGTGGATGTGCTGATCGTGTTCACGTCCTGGTGCCGGTGGGCTGCGCGGGGCAGCCTGGGCCGGTCCGTTGGTGCGTGTCCCTCCGGACGCTTGCCCGCCC
>NZ_JBSGJR010000605.1:0-4088 GCF_053605645.1 Micromonospora sp. NPDC003776 | reverse complement strand
CCGAGGAGGAGCCGGAGCCGCGCGGCCGCAACCGGGCGGTGGTGGCCGTGGCGGTCGGCGCGGCGGTGGTCGCGGTGGCAGCGGCGGTGGGTGTCGGCGCGGTGGTGTTGAATCGGGACGCGGCGCCGCAGCCGGGGCCGCCGCCCGCGACGGGCGGGGTGAAGCCGAAGGTGAGCGGCCCGCCGCCGGGTGACCTGAAGCTTCGCGACGACGCCACCACGATCACGGTGACCTGGACGGACCCGAGCAGCGGCGGGGTGCCGTTCGTGGTGGCCGGTGGCCGAGCGGGGCAGAAGCTGGGGGTGATGGCCACGGTGGACGCGGGAACGACCACGTACACGGTGAACGGGTTGAGTCCGAAGCTGGACTACTGCTTCACGGTGCTGGCGGTCTACTCGACGGACACTTACGCCACCTCCGGTCAGGTCTGCACCGACCGGGAGCGGGACGCGCCGACGAACTGACCGGCCGTCCAGCGGGGACACGCTGGGTGTCCACAGCGGTGACGGTGCGGGTTACCCGATCCTCGGCCGGCCCCTATGATGGCTCCCGGCTCTGGGGAGGGCCGACCACGCGTGGCGCCTCCCCCACCGACCTGGGGAGGCAGCCGGCTGTGGCCACCATCGAGGACGTCACGAGCACCGGGGCCGACGCGCCCCGTACCCGTTCCCGGCGGATGCGGGGCGGGCTGGTCACCATCGGCACCGTGGCGGCGTTGCTGGCCGCGATGGGGTTGACCGTGCTCGGCCTGGGTGCCGCGGACAACGCGGTGGCCAACTACGACGCCTCCTCCTGGCTGTGGAGCACGACCCGCAGCGAGATGGCCCGGGTCAACGGGGTCACCGCCCGGGTGGACACCCGGATGGAGGTGCCCGGGGGGCGGCGGCACCAGATGCAGGTCGCGCAGACCGACCGGCTGCTGATCCTGCGGGATCTGAACACCGGGCAGGTCAGCTCGCTGGATCTGGCCACATTGCAGATCACCGCGACCACCCCGACGGCCCCCGGGTTCGGGGTGAGCGTGGCGTTGCACGAGGACTCGGCGTTCGTAGTGGACGCGGTGCAGGGCATCGTGCGGCAGCTCGACCCGCGCGCGCTGACGCCGGTGGGTGAGCCGGTGCACTACCCGCCGGGCATCACCGGCGGCGCGTTCGACGGGGCGGGCCGGCTGTGGATCGCGGTGCCGAGCGAGGGCACGGTGTCGGCGGTGACCGCGGCCGAGCTGCCGAAGACGCCGGGCGAGGCGCCCGCCGCCGGGTTGAGCCCGAAGCAGGTCCAGACGTACGAGGTGGCCGAGCCGAGCCACGAGCTGGTGGTGTCCACGCTGGACGACGGGGTGGCGGTGCTCGACCGCACCTCCGCCTCGCTGGTGACGGTGCAGGGCGGCCAGACGAAGCGGGCCAACCTCACCATGTCGGCGCCGGGGGCGCTGCCGGTGCGCACCAGCGGACCGCAGGTGCCGGTGACGGTGCCCGGGGAGCGGAAGGTGCACGTGGTGCGCGACGGCGCGGACGTGCGGCAGTTCACGGTGCCCGGCACGGGTGACCGGCTCACCCCGGCGGTGGCCTGGGCGGGCCGGTTCTACGTCGCCGACGAGGACACCGGCACGGTCTACTCGTTCGACGCGAACGGGCAGCTGGTGGAGACCGTGAAGGGCTCCGGGCGGCCGGGTCCGATGGAGCTGGAGGTCCGCGAGGACCACCTGTTCATCAACCCGCCGAACTCGTCGACCGCACAGGTGGTGGACGACCAGAACCGGGTGCGTGAGGTGAACAAGTACGCCAACGACGTGCTCGGTGGTGACCCGCCGCCGGCGCCGCTGCCGCCGCCCCCGCCGAAGAAGCCGAAGGTGAGCAAGCCGGGGGCGCCGCGCAAGGTGACCGCCGCCGCCGGCAACGCGTCGGCGCGGGTGAGCTGGCAGCCGGCGGCCGCCAACGGGGCCGCGATCACCAGGTACGTGGTGGAGGGCGGCGGCCAGCGGCGCGAGGTGGGCGCGAACCAGCGGGCGGTGGAGATCACCGGCCTGACGAACGGCGAGACGTACACGTTCGAGGTGCACGCGGTCAACGCCAAGGGCGACGGGCCGGCCCGCCGGAGCAACCCGGTCGTGCCGACCGCGGAGGTGCCGGACCCACCGGCCAGCGTGACGGCCGAGGCGCGGCCGGACGGCACGGTGCTGGTGAAGTGGCCGGACGCGAACGGGCAGGGCAACACCATCGCCCGGTACGCGGTCACGGCCACCTCGGCGGGCGCCACCGCCCCGGCGGGCGAGTCGGCGAAGACCGAGCTGGTGGTGCCGGCCGGCCAGTTGGAGTACGGCACCCAGTATGCGTTCACGGTGATCGCGGTGAGCGACAAGGGCGCCGGTTCGAAGGCGTCCCCGGTGAGCAACACGGTGGTGCCGTTCACCGCGCCGGCTGCGCCGACCGAGTTGAAGGCGTCCACGGTGGCCGACCAGCCGGGCACCGTGGCGGTGCAGTGGGCGCCGGCGGTGGAGAATGGCCGCCCGGTCACGAAGTACCTGGTGGACGTCGGCGGAAAGACCAGCGAGGTGACCGACACCCGGACCACGGTCAGCGGCCTCGGCGACGGCCAGAACGTCACGGTGAAAGTGAAGGCGGTCAACGAGGCCGGCCCCGGCCCGGAGGCCAGCACCACCGCGCGTACGGTCGCCGCGCCCCGGGTGACCGTGACCGGCTCGTCGGCGGACGCCACCTCGGTGACGGTGTCGTTCACCGTGGACGCGGGCGGCGGCAACGTCACCTGCTCGGCGGCCGCCGGCGGGAAGACGGCCGGCGGCAGCTGCTCCAGCCTGCGGGTGACCGGGCTGACGCCGGGCACCGCGTACACGGTGACGGTCACCGCGACCAACGCCGCCGGCAAGGGCACCGCCACGAAGGCGCAGGCCACCGACCCGCTGTACGGGATCGCGACCTGCAACAACGGGCCGAGCGGCGACCAGCGCACTTACTGCGACGCGGACGTGTCCGGCCGCAACGGCAACGAGATCTTCTCGGTGCCGCAGCAGATCAACGCCAAGCAGGTGGGCTGGGCCAAGCCCGGCACGCGGCTGCGCGCGTACTGCAAGAAGCAGGGCGACAACGTTGACTCGTGGATCTACAACAACCAGAAGCAGAGCACCTGGTGGGTGCAGGTCGCGTACTCCGGGCAGAACTACATCCCGTGGGCGTGGCTGAACCTGGAGGGCGGCGACAACATCAACCTCCTGCCCACCTGCTGACCCCGCCCGCCAGAGGAGCCACCCGCACGTGAACACCCAGGAACCGCTCACCCAGCCGGAGGTGCAGGGCTTCGCCGCCCTCGCCGCCCGGCTGGCCGAGAACGTCAACGCGGTCGTGCTGGGCAAACCGCAGGTGGTCCGGCTGGCGTTGACCGCGCTGTTCGCCCAGGGGCACGTCCTGCTGGAGGACGTGCCCGGGGTGGGCAAGACCACCCTCGCCCGGGCCATCGCGGCGACGGTGAAGGGCCAGTGGCGGCGGATCCAGTTCACCCCGGACCTGCTGCCGTCGGACGTGTCCGGGGTGACCATCTTCAACCAGGCCACCCGGGGCTTCGAGTTCCACCCGGGTCCGGTCTTCGCCAACATCGTCATCGCCGACGAGATCAACCGGGCCTCACCGAAGACCCAGTCGGCGCTGCTGGAGGTGATGGAGGAGCGGACGGTCACCGTGGACGGCGTACGGCATCCGGTGCCGCAGCCGTTCCTGGTGGTGGCCACGCAGAACCCGGTGGAGATGGACGGCACCTACCGGCTGCCCGAGGCCCAGCTGGACCGGTTCCTGGTGAAGCTCTCCGTCGGCTACCCCGACGAGGCGGTCGAGGTGGAGGTGCTGCGCGGCGCCACGGTCCGCTCCCCCGACTCGCTGAGCGCGATCACCGACACCGCCACCATCGGGGAGATGGTGCGGATGGCCCGCCGGGTGCACATCGCCGAGCCGCTGTACGCGGACGAGGTCGTGCGGCCCGCGGGTGGGAGATGATGACCGCGAAGATGATGATCGGCTTCAGCAGCGGCACCGTGATCGACCAGAACTGCCGCGATCGGCTCGCACCGTCGATCGAGGCGG
>NZ_JBSGJR010000604.1:0-4091 GCF_053605645.1 Micromonospora sp. NPDC003776 | reverse complement strand
GCTCGCCGGGACGGCGCTGCACCGGGGGATGCGTCCGGGGTCGGTGCCCCGCTGGCTGGCCGCGCTCACCGGGGCCGAGCCCGCGTTCACCGTGCCGCCGGCCGCCCTGGACACCCTCCGCGCCGAGCTGGCCGCCTGGCAGCGGGACGCCGCCGGTGGCGCGGTCCGGGCCGCCTTCCGCCTGGTCGAGCCGGCCGTCGAACCGGTGGCCGAGCTGGTCGAGGGCGGCACCTGGCGGGTCGAATTCGGGCTGCACCCGGCGGACGAGCCGGGGCTGGTGGTCGACGCGGCGGACGTCTGGCGGGGACCGGCGCGGGCGCTCACCGACCGGGGAGTCGACCCGCAGGAGACCCTCCTGGCCGAGCTGGGCCGGGCCAGCCGGCTCTGGCCGGAGCTGGACGACGCGCTGCGTACCGCCACGCCCGAGGGGATGGAGCTGGACGCGGAGGGGGCGCACCGGTTCCTCCGGGAGGGCGGACCGGTGCTGCACGCGGCCGGCTTCGGGGTGCTGCTGCCGTCGTGGTGGCGGCGTTCGTCGGCCCGGCTCGGCGCCCGGCTGAGGGCGCGCGGCCGGACCGCCCCCGGCACCGTGGCCGCCGCCTCCGGCGGGCTCGGGCTGGACGCGCTGGTGGACTACCGCTGGGAGGTCGCGCTCGGCGACCAGCCGCTGACCGCCGACGAGCTGGCCTCGCTGGCGGAGCTGAAGACCCCGCTGGTCCGGCTGCGCGGCCGGTGGGTGGAGCTGGACCCGAAGCGGCTCGAAGCGGGCCTGCGGCTGCTCCGCTCGGCCGGCGAACTGACCGTGGCCGACCTGCTGCGGATGGGCCTGGCCGAGGGCGACCGGCCGGACGAGCTGCCGGTGCTGGAGGTGACCGCCGACGGGGCGCTCGGCGAGCTGCTGGCCGGGGAGGCGGAGCGCCGGCTCAGCCCGGCCGATCCGCCGCCCGGGTTCGCCGGCACGCTGCGGCCCTACCAGCGGCGCGGGCTGGCCTGGCTGGCCTTCCTCCAGTCGCTCGGGCTCGGCGGGATCCTCGCCGACGACATGGGGCTGGGCAAGACGGTGCAGCTGCTCGCGCTGCTCGCCGGGGACCCGCCGGAGGCCGGGCCGACGCTGCTGGTCTGTCCGATGTCGCTGGTCGGCAACTGGCAGCGGGAGGCGGCCCGGTTCACGCCGGGGCTGCGCGTGCACGTCCACCACGGGGCCGAGCGCGCGCGGGGGGAGGAGTTCACCGACGCGGTGCACGCCGCCGACCTGGTCCTCACCACCTACTCGGTGGCCGCCCGGGACGCGTACGACCTGGCGGGGATCGACTGGCACCGGGTGGTGGTGGACGAGGCGCAGGCGATCAAGAACGCGGCCACCCGGCAGGCCGAGGCCGTGCGGTCGCTGCCGGCGCGGCACCGGATCGCGGTCACCGGTACGCCGGTGGAGAACCGGCTCGCCGACCTCTGGTCGATCATGCAGTTCGCCAACCCCGGCCTGCTCGGTCCGGCGGCGACGTTCCGCAAGCGGTTCGCCGAGCCGATCGAGCGGCACGGCGACGCCGAGGTGGCCGGGCGGCTGCGCCGGATCACCGGCCCGTTCGTGCTGCGCCGGCTCAAGACCGACGCGTCGATCATCTCCGACCTGCCGGAGAAGCTGGAGATGGAGGTGCTCTGCAACCTCACCGCCGAGCAGGCAGCGCTCTACCGCGCGGTGGTCGACGACATGATGGCGAAGATCGAGTCCAGCGACGGGATGGAGCGACGCGGCCTGGTGCTGGCCACCATGACCCGCCTCAAGCAGGTCTGCAACCACCCGGCGCAGCTGCTGCACGACGGTTCGGCCCTGCCCGGCCGCTCGGGGAAGCTGGAACGGCTCGAGGAGATCGTCGACGAGGTGCTCGCGGCGGGGGAGAAGGCCCTCCTCTTCACCCAGTACGCCGAGTTCGGCGGCATGCTGCGCGGGCACCTGTCGGCGCGTACCGGCCGGGAGGTGCTGCTGCTGCACGGCGGCGTCGGCAAGGCGGACCGGGACGCCATGGTGACCCGGTTCCAGTCCCCGGACGGTCCGCCGCTGTTCGTGCTCTCCCTGAAGGCCGGCGGCACCGGCCTCACCCTGACCGCGGCCAACCACGTGGTGCACGTGGACCGGTGGTGGAATCCGGCGGTCGAGGACCAGGCCACCGACCGGGCGTTCCGGATCGGTCAGCGCCGTCGGGTGCAGGTACGCAAGTTCGTCTGCGCGGGCACCGTCGAGGAGAAGGTGGCCGCGATGATCGCGGACAAGCGCAGCCTGGCGCAGCGGGTGGTGGGCACCGGCGAGCAGTGGGTCACCGAGCTGTCCACCGACACGCTGCGTGAGCTGTTCGCCCTGGAGTCCGGGGCGGTGGTCGAATGAGCCCGGCCCCGGAGCGGCCCCGGTTCGCGGAGTTCGGCCCGCCCCGGCGGGTCGACGGCGGGCTGAAGGCGCGCAGCACCCGGGGCGCGATCGGGCGCTCCTGGTGGTCGCGGCGGTTCCTGGAGGTGCTGGAGTCGTTCGCCCTCGGCACCCGGCTCACCCGGGGCCGGGCGTACGCGCGCAAGGGTCAGGTCCTCCGGCTCGACGTCGCCCCCGGACTGGTCACCGCCGACGTGCAGGGCTCGCGGCCGGACCCGTACCCGGTGCGGATCCGGCTGGCCGCGTACCCGGCGCAGGTGTGGGACCGGATCGAGGCGGACCTGGCCGGGCAGGCGTTCTTCAGCGCCCGGCTGCTCGCCGGGGATCTCCCCCCGGAGTTGGAGGAGCTGTTCGCCTCGGCGGGCGCGCCGCTGTTCCCGGCGGCCGTCGACGAGCTGGACCAGCACTGCGGCTGCCCCGATTTCGCGGTGCCGTGCAAGCACCTGGCGGCCACCTTCTACCTGCTGGCCGAGGCGTTCGACGCCGACCCCTTCCAGCTGCTGCACTGGCGCGGCCGGAGCCGGGCCGAGCTGCTCGACCGGCTGCGTGCCCGGCGGGGCGGCGACGCCACCCCGGGCGGCGTACCGGTCGACCGGGCGGTGGTGCCGGACGAGCCGGTCGGCCCGGTGGACGGTGCGTCCCGGCCCGAGGCCGTCGCCGGTGCGGGACGGGTGCTCGCCGGCCTGCCGGCGGTCCCGCCCGCCGACGAGGTGGACCGGTTCTGGCTGCCCCCGGTGCCGCTGCCCGACCGGCCGCCCACCCTGGCCACCGGACCGGAGCTGCTGCTGCGCCAGCTCGCCCCGCCCGGGCCCGAGCTCGGCGGCCCCGGCCTGGTGGAGCGGTTGCGCCGGGCGTACCGGGAGTTCGGCCGGGCCCGGCCCGCAGCGGATCCGGACGAGCCCGGGTCATAGCCAGCGCCGGCGGAAGCGCCACATGAGCCCGGCGTTGGCGACCAGCACCAGAGCGCAGATCGCGCCGGCCAGTCGTCCGGCGAGTACCGTCATCGCCGGCAGCGAGGCCCACAGCACGATCGTCAACAGCATCAGGTACCGGCCGCGACGGCCCTTGGCCCGATTGTCGAGCCGGGCGAAGAACTGCGGGTCACTCTCCCGCAGCTGGCGGGTGATCTGTTCGAACCTGCGCTGATCCTCTTTGCTGAGCATGGCGGTGCCTTCCCCTCAGGCTTCAGCGGTCCGGCGGCATACCCGGAACGGCGGCGGGTCACGCGCCGCTCCCGGGGCCACTTTCAGTCGGCCGGCGGGCGGTGCGGACGGCGCCGTCGGAGGACCTCAGGGCGGGCTTATCCGGGCCTTAAGTTTCGCTGAGCGGTTGAACGGCGCGAACAGCGCCGCAGCCGGCGGAAACGTTACGTCCGGGGACCCGCCGCCCGGGTCGACCCAGCTCCGGACGTCGCGGTGGTTACCGGGGCGTACGGCCCGCGCCGGGGGTGGGCTGAGCGGTGTCTTAAGTGCCCTCCCGGGCGCCGCCGGCCCGCCTTGAGCGGCCGGGAACGGGTGGCTACCTTCCCGAGACAACTCCTCCGGCAACCGTCGCCGCCCTCCGCCTCAGCTCGGCGCCCGATGACCCTGCCCGAGCTGCCCGTTCCGGCGTACGCCATCCCCGAGGTGCCGGCCGTGTCGGCGCCGACGGTGGCCGAGGTGGCGGCGGCGCT
>NZ_JBSGJR010000603.1:0-4091 GCF_053605645.1 Micromonospora sp. NPDC003776 | reverse complement strand
CTTCCTCATCGACTTCGTACAGCCGCTGGAGGACCTGCTCAGCCTGGTCACCGGCAACGCCGAGCGGATGGAGCCGTACGCGGAGCAGTGGCAGCTCGATCCGCCCATGGCGTAGCCGGCGCCGGAGACCGGCGTCGACGGTGCGGGCGGCGCGGACGCGACCGGGGCGGTGGTCGGCACGGTGGGCAGGCTCGGCAGCGCGCCGGTCGCCCCACCCGCCTGGACGGCCGGGCCGGTGTCCCGCGCCTCGGCGACCTGCCAGCGGGCGGGCGGCGGAGTGGTGGTGGCGCTGCGCCACTGGTCGGTCAGCGTGGCGGTGCCGCCCCGCCCGGCGTCGGCCAGCGCGTCGCCGGCCGACGAGCCGAGCTGGCTCAGCGGGGACTGCTCGACCGCGAGCGGTTGGCGCGGCCGGGCCAGCGGGGCCTGACCCCGGTTGGCGGGCAGCACCACCGCGGAGTTCGGCAGGGTCACCTGGGCGACCGTGCCGCCCTCGACGTTGCGCCGCAGCTCCACGCGGATGCCGTAGCGGGAGGCGAGCCGGCTCACCACGGCGAGACCCATCAGCCGGAACGCGGCCACGTCCACCGTGGGCGGGGCGGCCAGCCGCCGGTTGAGCGAGTCGAGCTGCTCGTCGCTCAGCCCCAGGCCCCGGTCCTCGACCTGGATCAGGACGTAGTCCCGGATGCGCCGGCCGTCGGCGACGACCGTGGTGTTCGGCGGCGAGAAGCGGGTGGCGTTGTCCAGCAGCTCGGCGACCAGCCGGACCACGTCGTTCACCGCGTGCGCGGCGACCGAGATGTCGGTGTCCACGGTGCCGAACTCGATCCGGTTGTAGAGCTCGACCTCGGACTGGGCGGCGCGCAGCACGTCGACCAGGAGCGCGTCCTCCCGGCGCGGCACGGCCGAGTCGGCACCGGCCAGCACCAGCAGGTTCTCGTCGTTTCGGCGCATCCGGGTGGCCAGATGGTCCAGCTCGAAGAGCTGGGCCAGCCGCTTCGGATCCTCCTCGCCGCGCTCGATCGCGTCCAGCTCGCCGATCATCCGGTCGACCAGGCTCTGCGAACGCCGGGCCAGGTTGAGGAACATCGCCGAGACGCTGGTCCGCAGCGCGGCCTGCTCGGCCGCCACCCGGACCGCCTCCCGGTGGACCACGTTGAAGGCCGCGGCCACCTGGCCGACCTCGTCGCGGTTGGTCAGCTTGATCGGGTCCCGGACCTGCTGGACGATCTCGTCCACGCCGCCGTCGCCGATCGCGTTGACGTTCTGCAGCCGGCTCACCGCGTCCGGCAGGTCGTGGTTCGCCACCGCCAGCGCGCCCTCACGCAGCCGGCGCAACGACTCGTTGAGCGAGCGGGCCAGCACCACGGCCAGGGTCACGGCGATGATCAGGGTGATCAGGACGAGCAGGCTCTCCACGACGGCCTGCCGGATGACGTCGGCGCGTACCGAGTCGGCCTCGGCGAGCAGCCGGTCCTGGAGCTGGATCTCGGCCCACCGCATCAGGTCGTCAACGGCGCCGATCGCGGCGCTGGCCTCGTCCCGGCTGACCAGCGGGGCCTGGCCGACCGACCGGGACAGGTCGTTGGCGACCCGGTCGGCGAGCTGCACCGCGTCGCCGGAGACCGTGCCGTCCACCAGGGACCGCTGGGCGGGTTCGGCGGCGCGGGAGAACGACAGCAGGGATTCCTGCTGGCCGGTCAGGGTGGTGATGAAGGAGGAGAACTGCTCCTCGTCGAGCCGGCCGGCGGCCAGCGCGGTGAAGGCGACGGCCTGTTCCTCGGCCACCTCCGCCTTGGCGTGCGAGAAGGCGGCCACCGCGCGACGGGCGTCGGCGATGCTCTCCGCGCCGGGCTGCTGGGCGAGCGTGTCACCGTACGCGACCAGGTCGCTGAGGATGATGCCGTAGCGCAGGCTCGCCTCGGCGACCGGCATCTGCTGCCGGTCCAGCACCTCCTGGCGGGTGCCGTTCAGCGTGGCCAGGTGGTCCTCGATGACCTTCAGCCGGACCTGAACGGAGGCGGGCACGTCGCCGAGCCGGCCCCGTTCCTCCCGGTACGCCGCGATCCGCTCGTCGGTGCGCCGTACCCGCAGGTTGTAGTCGTCCGGCTTCTGGTTCGTCACGGCCAGGTAGGCGGCCGCGGCCATCCGCTCCTTGTGCAGGTCCTGGGCGAGCGCCGAGACGTCGATCGACAGCGCCGTCAGCGAGCGGATCTGGTTGGCCTCGTAGGCACCCTCACCGACCGAGACGAGTCGGATAGTTGCCAGCGCGATGACAGCGGCCACCGGTACGACCAGGATGAGGGCGAGCTTGGACCGGATCCGCGCGTCACGCAGGCGAGGCAGTCGCCGTCGCCGGTTCCGCTGGTCGGCACCTCGGCCTGCGGGCAGGGTCGTAGGTCCGGTGCTCACGACATCGCCTCCGTCGATTCTTCCACGCCTGACCCGCCGACCCGTGCCTGGTGCGGCGGCCAGCGCCGCGCGCGGCACGGCCGCGATTTCATCAGACGAAATCCTGTTTGGGAAGCCGCAGTGGGACAGGAAACGGTCGGTGGCGACTCAACCTGTGCAGCGGTCAACTATTACCTTCATTTCCTCAAGCCCCTGAACAGGGCATGTCACTCCAGAGTGGCCGGACGAATCTGCGCAGTAATTGTCCGTTAACGTTCCGTGTCCCCAACATGTGGGACGAGCGTCCCGAAACTGCGCCCGACCTCCGCGCTTGACCACAGGGCCCGGCATTGGCAAGGTTTTGCAGGCTTCGCGCACACCGTACGGCACACCAATCCCGTTCCTCCACTGAGGACGGATGAGCGGCGGTGATCGGGGACACACCCGCGCCGCACCTGGAGGACTGAGTTGAGCCCCATCCGCTCCGCGAGCATCGCGGTGCTCGCTTCGGCCGTGCTGGCCACCACCCTCACCGGCTGCCAGTTCGGCGGGGAACAGCAGGACGCCGACCCCATCGTGATCGCCGCGGACCTCGAACTCTCCGGCGCCTCCGCGCCGATCGGCAAGGTGTACCAGCGGGCACTGGAACTGAAGGTCGAGCAGTTGAACGCCTCCGGCGCACTGGGCGGCCGAAAGATCGAGCTCAAGGTGAAGGACAACCGCTCCGACGCCGCGGAATCCTTGCGGAACATCAACGATTTCAGTGGTGACTCACGGGTAAGCGCCATCATCATGGGCGGCTGCAACGAATGCGCGACCGGCGCGGTCCGGACCATCGGCGAGAAGCGCATTCCGACGATCGCACTCGCCTCCTCCGGCGCGATCACCGAGCCGGTCGCGGAACGGCGCTACGTCTTCAAGCTCGCCCCGAACGCGGCCGACAGCGCGGCGGCCCTCACCAACGAGCTGGAGCGACGCCGGCTCGACAAGGTGGCGGTGCTGCACAGCGCCGACGCGTACGGCCAGGAGGGACTGTCCGCGCTCCGGGGCGAGCTCGGCAAGGCCGGCCTGGACCTCGTCCGCGCGGAGGCCGTACGCACCACCGACACCGACGTGAGCAGCCAGGTCGCCGCCCTGGTCGGCAAGAAGCCCGACGCCCTGGTCCTCTGGACGCCGCCGGAGCAGGCCGCCCTCGCCGCGGCTTCCGCCCGGCAGGACAAGTTCGGCGGCTCGCTCTTCTTCGACGCCTCGGCGGCCGGTGACCTCTTCCTCGGCGCCTCGTCCCGCTCCACCGACCGGGCGACGCTGATCTTCACCCAGACCATGGTGATCGACGACGTCATCGCCACCACCCCGGCCAAGGCGGCCCGCCGGCAGTGGTTCCAGGACTACACCGCCCGCTACGGCGGCTACAACGGGTTCTCCTCCTTCGCGGCCGACGCAGTCCAGCTCATCGCGGACGCCGAACTGCGCTCCGGCGGCGAGCCGGGCACGGTCAACCGGGACGCGCTGCGCGACGTCCTGGAGACCTCGCAGCTCGACGGGCTCAGCGGGCCGATCCGGATGACCCCGGACAACCACTCGGGGTTGATGCCGCAGGCGTTGACGACGCTCGTGGCTCGGGGTGGTCGCTGGCGGTTGGCCGGCTGAGTTCTTCGTGCGCTGTGGGGTGTTGGCCCCGGCACAACCGGCTCCGGGCGGTC
>NZ_JBSGJR010000602.1:0-4098 GCF_053605645.1 Micromonospora sp. NPDC003776 | reverse complement strand
CCTGGCAGGCGCTGGTAGACCACGCCGACCTCCAGGCCGGCCAGCACGTGCTGGTACAGGGCGGCCGCCCCGGGCTCCCGGTGCCGGCGGGCTCGACGCAGCATAACGAGCCGTCAGGCGAGCAGTTCGGCGACGGCGTCGGCGGCCGGCCGGTCCGCCGGCAGCGGGTGCGCCGACACCACCGCCGCGACCGGCAGCGCCGCGTACAGGTGCGGGAAGAGCGCCCCGCCCCGGGACACCTCCCAGCGCAGCGCGTCGCCGAGCCGGTCCGGGTCGACGGCGAGCACGGTGAGGCCGGTGACCCCGGCGAACACCCGCCGGGCGGTCTCCACCACCTGGTCGGCCGCGGAGAGGTGGATGAATCCGTCCTCCCGGTCCATCTCGGTGCCGGTGAACTCTCCGGCCGCCTGCGCCTGCACCCACTCGCTGCTGGTCAGGATCTTGTAGATCACCACCGCAGCCTACGGCGTTCCGGCATGCTCGGGTGGAGGCCCGCGGAGGGATGCCTGATGCAGAGCTACGACGACGACTGGACCGACGGCCAGCGGGCCGTCTACGACGAGTGCTACCGGTACGGCACCGAGTGGGCCGCCGACCCGGACACCCCCGCCGAGGACGTCCAGCACGTGATCAACCTCGGGCAGGCGGACGACGACTCCTTCACCGACGCCGAGACCGACTACCCGCCAATGGTCGACGCCGTCACCCAGGCCACCGGGGAGAACGTCACCAGCGTGCCGGCCAGCCACGACGATCCCGGCTTCCGCGGCTTCGTGGACGGGGTGCGGGACGCCACCGCCGACGAGGTCTTCGGGCTCTGACCGGAGGCCGGGCCTCCCGTCCCGCCGCCGCGTCTGCCACCATTCGCAGGGCAGCACGTCGAGCGGATGGAGGCACGGGTGCGGATCCTCCTGGTCGAGGACGACCGGCGGGTGGCGGCCGCCCTCTCCTCCGCCCTGACCCGGCGCGGCTACCAGGTCGAGCACGCGGCCACCGTCGAGGCGGCGCTCTCCGCCGCGCCCTGCGACCTGGTGCTGCTCGACCTGACCCTGCCCGACGGCGACGGCACCGACCTGTGCCGGGAACTGCGCCGGCGCAGCAGCCAGCTCGGCATCATCGCGGTGACCGCCCGGGGTGAGGAACGGGACCGGGTGCTCGGCCTGCGGCTGGGCGCCGACGACTACGTGGTCAAGCCGTTCTCGATGGTGGAACTCCAGGCCCGGATCGAGGCGGTGCTGCGCCGGGCCGCGCACACGGTGCCGGAGCGGCACCTGATCGAGGCCGGCGCGGTCCGGATCGACGTGGGCGGCCGGACGGTCAGCGTCGCCGGCCGGGCGGTCACGCTCACCCGCAAGGAGTTCGACATCCTGCTCTCGCTGGCCCGGCAGCCCGGCGTGGCGGTGCCCCGGGACCGGATCCTGCTCGACGTCTGGGGCACCACCTGGGCCGACCGGCACACGGTGGAGGTGCACGTCGGTTCGCTGCGCGGCAAGCTGGGCGACCCGACCCTGGTGGAGACCGTACGCGGGGTCGGCTACCGGCTCCGCGGCGAGTGAGGCGGACCGGGTGCGCCGCCGGCTCGTGATCAGCTACCTGCTCCTGATGGTGCTGGTGCTGCTGGCCCTGGAGACCCCGCTGGCGGCGACCCTCGCCACCCGGGAGACCGAGCGGGTACGCGCCGACCGGCTCGCCGACGCCACCCGGTTCGCCTCGCTGGCCGGCCCGGCGCTGCGCGGCGGCGGCCCCGGCCCGCTCGACGCCGAACTGGCCGCGTACGACGACCTCTACGGCATCGGGGCGGCGGTGGTCGACCGGGACCGGCGTACCGTGACCGCGTCGGTGAGCTGGGAGTTCCGCGTCGGCGCCGACACGGCGCTGGACACCGCCCTGGCCGGCCAGCAGTTCAGCGGCCCCGACTCGGTCTGGCCGTGGGTGGACGGCCCGCTGGTGGTGGCCGTGCCGATCAACGACGGCGGTGAGGTGCTCGGCGCGGTGGTCACCGCCACCCCGCCCGGCAAGGTGCGGCGCGCCGTGACCGCGTGGTGGCTGCTGCTCGCCGGGATCGGCCTGCTCGCCGTGCTGGCCTGTGTCTCCACCGCGTTCGGGCTGGCCGGCTGGGTGCTGCGCCCGGTCACCGAGCTGGACGCGGTCACCCACGAGATCGCCGAGGGCCGCCAGGCCGCCCGGGTCCGCCTCCGGCTCGGCCCACCCGAGCTGCGCCGGCTGGCGGCCAGCTTCAACAACATGGCCGACGTGGTCTCGGACGTGATGGACCGGCAGCGCGCGTTCGTGGCGCACGCCAGCCACCAGCTGCGCAACCCGCTCACCGCGCTGCGGTTGCGGGTGGAGGAGCTGGGGCCGAGCCTGGCCGACGCCGACGGCCGGGCCGAGCACCAGCTGGCGCTGGAGGAGACCGACCGGCTGGCCACCGTGCTCGACGCGCTGCTCACCCTGGCCCGGGCCGAACGCGAGGAGAACCAGCGGGTCACCGTGGACGCGGCCGGGATCGCCGCCTCCCGGGTGGCGGCCTGGCTGCCGCTGGCGCGGCACCGGTCGGTGACCCTCCGGCTCGACGCCGCCGAGGCGCCCGCGTACGCCCGGACCGTGCCGACCGCGATCGACCAGGCCCTGGACGCGTTGATCGACAACGCGGTGAAGTTCAGCGGCGCCGGGGGAGAGGTGACGGTGACCGTCCGAGCGGCCGAGAACGGGATCGCGCTCCAGGTACGGGACACCGGGCCGGGCATGACGGCCAGCCAGCTCGACCAGGCCACCGAGCGGTTCTGGCGGGCGCCCGACGCGCAGAACGTGGAGGGAGTCGGGCTCGGGCTGACCATCGTGGCGGTGCTGGTCGACGCCTCCGACGGCCGGCTCACCATGCGCCAGAACGAGCCCCGGGGACTCCTCGCCGAGCTGTGGTTCCCCGCCCCCGACGAGCCCGTCGACCGCCCCGGCGCATCGGTGGACGCCCCGGCCGGGCGCGCCTGACCCGGGGTCAGGGCTTGCTGGCGACGTACCAGTCGGCGGCGCCGGGATGCAGCGGCAGCGGGGTGGTGACGATGGCCGCCCGGGGGCTCATCCGGCCGGCCGCGGGGTGTGCGGCGGCGAGCTCCGCCCGGCGTTCCATCAGCAGCCGGGTCACCTCCCGGACCAGCGGCTCCGGCAGGTCGGCGCGGACGATCAGATAGTTCGGGTTCGCCACCGTGCTCACCGGGTCCGTCCCGTACACCGAGCGGGGGATGTCCCGGGTCACGTACACCTGCCCGAACCCGCGGCGTAGCGGGTCGGTCCACTCGCCCAGGTCGATCATCCGGACGGCGGTGCCGCCGGCCAGTTGCGCGACGCCGCGCACCGGCAGCCCGCCGGAGAAGAAGAACGCGTCGATCCGGCCCGCCCGCAGGGCCGCCACCGAGTCGTCCAGGCCCAGGTGCTCCTGGTGGACCTGGCCGCCGCCGAGCCGGGCGACCTGGAGCAGCCGCATCGCGGTGACCTCGGTGCCGGACCCGTCGGCACCCACCGACACCCGGCGGCCGCGCAGGTCCGCCAGCGTGCGTACCGGGCCGCCGGCCGTGGTGACCAGGTGCAGCAGGTCGTCGTAGACCCGGGCCACGGCGAGCACCGCCGGATGCTCGGGGGAGCGGGATGGCAGCACGTCGGCCTGGGTGAAACCCAGCTCCGCCTGCCCGGAGCCGACCAGCCGGACGTTCTGCGCCGAGGCGGCGGTGACCACCACGCTGGCCCGTACGCCGGGCAGCTCGCGGTTGAGGATCGCCGCCAGGGACTGGCCGAAGGCGTGGTAGACGGCGGTCGGACTGCCGGTGGCGATCCGGATCTGCACCGGCTCGCGCGGCTCGTCGCGGCAGCCGGCCAGCCCGGCCAGGGCCGCCAGCAGCATCAGCAGCGCCGCCGGCGCCGCGACCCGGCGCCGCCCGGGCGCAGACCAGTGTCGGCTCACGGGCAGCACTGTGCGCCGTGCACCGCCCGCGGCGCAACCCGGGCCGCCGGCGGCGGTGTCGGGGCCGTTGCCGGTGTCGCTGCTAGACAGGAGCATGAGGTCCATGCCGAACCGGCGGACCCGCTCGTACGCCTGGAACTGGG
>NZ_JBSGJR010000601.1:0-4113 GCF_053605645.1 Micromonospora sp. NPDC003776 | reverse complement strand
CTAGAGGGACGGCGGCCGGGCCCGCCCGGTCACCAGTTGGTCGAGCCCGGCACGACCGGCCAGGGCCGGTCCGCCGGCTTGATCAGGTACGCGATGCCGCCCGAGCCGCCGGCCACGGTGCCGTTCGCCCGGTACCGCTTGGTGCGCAGCCAGATCTGCTCGAACTGGGACCGCTTGTAGACGTTGCGCACCGCCTCGTCCGAGGAGGAGGCCGGGTCGTTGACGATCACGTCGCCGTCGGCGGTGAAGCCGACGACCACGAACAGGTGCCCGGAGGTGCCGTAGTTCGCCCCGTCCAGCTCGCTGGCCAGGAAGGACTGCGAGGTGACGACCGGGATGCCGGCCTTGATGAAGCGTTCCACCTCGTCCAGCGAGTGCAGCCGGGTGACCCGCGCGTCCAGCCCCGGGAAGCTGGCCGCGTACGCGGTGTTGAACGGCCAGTTGCCTGCGCCCTCGTACTCGTAGTCGTAGGTCATCCGGGCGGCGTGGTCGACGGTGGGGTCGGCGTAGGCCGGGTTGACCCAGGCGGTGTCCTCGGCCGAGGGCTTGCGACCCCAGTACTCGACCACCATCTCGGTGGAGGTCGGCGAGCACCAGGCCTCACCGCCGTTGTCGTACTCCGGGTACTCGCCCTTGTGGATGTTCTGCGAGTAGCGCGGCACGGCCAGTTCGGTGCCCCAGGCGATCCCGCCCTTGCTCGGGGTGACGGTGAACCGGTCCGGCACGTTCGAGCTCATCGCGCCGAGCATGAAGACCCGCGGCGAGGCGGCCTGGCCCGGCGCCCGGTAGAGGGTCGCCCGGAGCTGGTAGGACCGCAGCAGCACGCCCGCCTTGGCGTCGTCGATGGAGAAGGTGTCGGTCCAGATGGTCGACCAGGGGTCGCCCTGGCCGTCCAGGGTGGCCCGCTTGATGTCCTGGTCGCCGGAGGCCCAGCGGCCCATCACGTACCAGGGGGTCTGCGCCCCGGTGTTGTACGTGCCGTGCAGCTCGACCTGGATCCAGGTGCCGGGCGGGGTCTCGGCGTTCCACGAGGCCACCAGCTCGGTGGCGTCGAAGCCGATCTGCTGCTCGGGCGAGGTCCAGGTGGCGTACTCCCAGCTGCGGGTGGTGCCGGTGTGCTCGTCGGTGAACTGGGTGGTGCCGGCCGGCTGGCCGATGGTGATCCCGGTCCGGTACCCCGGGATGTCGTAAGTGCCCTGGTGGGTGCCGGCCTGCCAGTCCGGGTACTTGGAGAACTCCTTGAAGGTGATCTGCTCGTCGTGCGCGACGACGGGCAGGTTGTTGTCGGCGTGGGCGGGGACCGCGACGCCGAACAGGGCGAGGGCGGCGACGCCGGCGAGGGCGACGGCGCGTAGGGCTGGTCGGACCATGTGAACTCCGTACGGTGTGAAGGGATGGATCACCAGTTGGTGGAGCCGGCCACGGACGGCCAGGCCACCGTGGTCGGTTTGATCAGGTAGACGACGCCGCCGGAGCCACTGCCGGTGCCGCCGCTGGCGGTGGTGCGCTTGGTGCGCAGCCAGATCTGCTCGAACTGGTCGCGCCGGTAGACGTGCCGGACGGCGGCGTCGCTGGGTGAGGCCGGGTCGTTGGCGATCACGTCGCCGGTGGCGGTGAAGCCGACCACCACCATGAGGTGCCCGGCGGTGCCGTAGCCGGCCCCGTCCAGCTCGCTGGCCATGAAGGACTGGCTGGTCACCACGGGGATGCCGGCGGCGATGAAGTGCTCCACCTCGTCCAGCGAGTGCAGCCGGGTCACCTTGGCCTCCAGGCCGGGGAAGCTGGCCGCGTACGCGGTGTTGAACGGCCAGTTGCCGGTGCCCTGGTACTGGTAGTCGTAGGTCATCCGGGCGGCGTGGTCGACCGTCGGGTCGGCGTAGGCCGGGTTCACCCAGGACGTGTCGGCCGGAGAGGGCTTGCGGCCCCAGTACTCGACCACCATCTCGGTGGAGGTCGGCGAGCACCAGGCCTCACCGCCGCCGTCGTACTCGGGGTACTGCCCGGCGTGGATCTCCTGCGAGTAGCGCGGCACGGCCAGTTCGGTGCCCCAGGCGATCCCGCCGGCGCTCGGGGTGACGCTGAACCGGTCCGGGACGTTCGAACTCATCGCCCCGACCGAGCGGAGCACCGGCGAGACGGTCAGCGCCGGGTCGCGGTAGAGGGTCGCCCGGAGCTGGTACGCCCGCAGCAGCACCCCGGCGGCCGGGTTGTTGATCGCGAAGGTGTCGGTCCACACGCTGGAGGTCTTGTCCCCCTGCTTGTCGACGCTGGTCCGCTTGATGTCGCCGTCGCCGGAGGCCCAACGGCCCATGACGTACCAGGGGGTGCGGGTGCCGGTGGTGTAGGTGCCCTGGAGCTCCACCTGGACCCAGGTGCCGGCCGGCGTGTCCGCGTTCCACGAGGCGACCAGCTCGGTGGCGCCGAAGCCGACCTCGGTGAGCGGCGAGGTCCACGTCCCGTACGCCCAGGTGCGTCGGGTGCTGCTGTGCGGGTCCTTGTAGACCGTGGTGCCGATCGGGGTGGCCAGGGTGAGGCCGGCGGTGGTGGCCGTGGTGCCGGCGGCGGTGCCGGCCGACCAGCCGGTGCCGGACCAGCCCTGCCAGGTGATCTGTTCGTCGTGGGTGACGGTGGTGCCGCCGCCGCCCGGCTTTCCGGCCGCGGCCGGGGCCGTGGTGCCGAGGAGGGCGAGCGCGGTGACGCCGGCGGCGGCGACCGCGCGCAGGGATGTCAGTGCCATGGCAACTCCACAGGTGAACGACATCGTTGCCGTTCACTGTCGCGCCTGGAAGGAAGTTTCGCCAGAGGTGAACGCATGGAAAATCATTGCCGACATGAGGATCCGGTCGGGGTGGGCCCGCGGGGCCCCACCCCCTCCCGTCCGGACGATCTCCGCTGGTCGTGCGCTACGGTGCTACCGACCAACCCGCAGCGAAGCCGGTGTGAAACCGGCGCTGTCCCGCAACTGTGATGCCCCGCACGGCGTCGGCCTCCGGCCGCCACCGTTGGCGGGGACGAGCCAGGTCGCCTGCGGTCGGTCGCGACACGCGCTCTCGAGGAAGGGCGCCTCGCGGACGGGCCGCCCCGGGCGATCCCTGTCGGCGAAGCACCACGCTCCTCGACCGACAGGAGGACCGATGTCCAGACGTACCCCCCAGCTCTTCGCCGCCGCCCTCGCGGTCGGCGCCCTGCTCCTCGGCGGCTGCGCCGAGAAGACCGCCACCGACACGCCCGCCGCCGGCAGTAGTTCGGCGGCCGCCAGCTTCCCGGTCACCGTCGGCAAGCTGACCCTGGAGAAGCGGCCCGAGAAGATCGTCTCCCTCTCGCCCACGGCGACCGAGATGCTTTTCAAGATCGGCGCCGGCAAGCAGGTCACCGCCGTGGACGACCAGTCGAACTTCCCGGCGGAGGCGCCGAAGAGCGACCTCTCCGGCTTCCAGCCGAACGCCGAGGCGATCGCCGGTAAGAGCCCCGACCTGGTGGTGCTCTCCAACGACACCAACAAGATCGTCGACCAGCTCACCACGCTGAAGATCCCGGTGCTGCTCGCCCCGGCCGCGGCCACCCTGGACGACACGTACCAGCAGCTCACCGACCTCGGGAAGCTCACCGGCCACCCGGCCGAGGCGGACGCCGTCACGCAGCAGATGAAGGACGACATCGCCGCGCTCACCAAGGACCTGCCGAAGCGCGCGAAGAAGCTCACCTACTACCACGAGCTGGGCCCGGAGCTGTACAGCGCGACCAGCAAGACCTTCATCGGCTCGATCTACGCCCTGGCCGGGCTGGAGAACATCGCCGACCCGTCGGACGCCGACGGCAAGAACGGCGGCTACCCCCAGCTCTCGCAGGAGGTGATCGTCAAGGCGAACCCGGACTTCGTCTTCCTGGCCGACACCAAGTGCTGCAAGCAGACCCCGGACACCGTCAAGGCCCGCAGCGGCTGGGCCGGCGTCACCGCGGTGAAGAACAACCAGATCGTCGCGCTGGACGACGACATCGCCTCCCGCTGGGGCCCGCGGGTGGTCGACCTGCTCAAGGGCATCGTCGACGCCACCGCCAAGGTCCCGGCCTGAAGCTGACCGTGCGACCAGCGGGATCCACCGACCGGCCGGC
>NZ_JBSGJR010000600.1:0-4118 GCF_053605645.1 Micromonospora sp. NPDC003776 | reverse complement strand
CCCGGGGAGGGTTCCCCGGGCGGGCCGCGGCGGCGCCGGCGTGGAGGGAAACCCGGGGGAGGTGACCGCGCCCAGCCCCATTAGGCTGGAACGGTTCTGTCCGGATCGCGCCTGGAGCTCAGATGACGACGACACTGCCCGCGTACGACGAGGTCGTCGCGCGCTTCGAACCGGTGATCGGCCTGGAGACCCACGTCGAGCTGGGCACGAACACCAAGATGTGGTGCGGCTGCCCGACCGACTTCGGCGGCGAGCCGAACACCCGGGTCTGCCCGGTCTGCCTGGGCCTGCCCGGCTCGCTGCCGGTGGCCAACAAGGCGGCCATCGAGGCGACCATCCGGATCGGCCTCGCGCTGAACTGCTCCATCGCCGAGTGGTGCCGGTTCGCCCGGAAGAACTACTTCTACCCGGACATGCCGAAGAACTTCCAGATCAGCCAGTACGACGAGCCGCTCTGCTTCGACGGCTACCTGGACGTCGAGGTCAACGGCGAGCTGGTGCGGATCGGCATCGAGCGGGTCCACCTGGAGGAGGACACCGGCAAGACGCTGCACGTCGGCGGCGCCACCGGCCGGATCCACGGCGCCACCGAGTCGCTGGTCGACTACAACCGGGCCGGCATCCCGCTCGTGGAGATCGTCACCAAGCCGATCCCCGGCACCGGCGCGCTCGCGCCCGAGGTGGCCCGGGCGTACGTCACCGAGCTGCGCGACGTGATCCGCTCGCTGGGCGTCTCGGACGTCCGGATGGAGGAGGGCTCGCTGCGCTGCGACGTCAACACCTCGCTGAACCGGCCGGGCGAGGAGTGGGGCACGCGTACCGAGACCAAGAACGTCAACTCGCTGCGCTCGGTCGAGCGGGCGGTCCGCTCGGAGATGCTGCGCCAGGCGTCCGTGCTCGACGCCGGTGGCAAGATCACCCAGGAGACCCGGCACTTCCACGAGGACACCGGCGACACCACTCCGGGCCGGTCCAAGGAGACCGCCACCGACTACCGCTACTTCCCCGAGCCGGACCTGGTCCCGCTCGCGCCGGACACCGCCTGGGTGGCCGAGCTGAAGGCCGCCCTGCCGGAGCTGCCGCGGCTGCGGCGCAAGCGGATCCAGCAGGAGTGGGGCCTGTCCGACCTGGACATGCAGTCCGTGGTCAACGCCGGCGCGGTGGAGCTGATCGAGGCCACCGTGGCCGCCGGGGCCACCCCCGCCGCCGCCCGCAAGTGGTGGCTGGGCGAGCTGTCCCGGCGGGCCAACGAGACCGGCGTGGAGCTGGCCGACGTCGGCGCCACCCCGGCCCAGGTGGCCGAGCTGCAGAGCCTGGTCGACGCGGGCAAGCTCAACGACAAGCTGGCCCGTACCGTGCTGGAGGGCGTGGTGGCCGGCGAGGGCTCGCCGACCGAGATCATGACCAACCGGGGCCTGGAGGTCGTCTCCGACACCGGCGCCCTCACCGCCGCGGTCGACGAGGCCATCGCCGCCAACCCGGACGTCGCGGACAAGGTCCGCAGCGGCAAGGTCGCGGCGGCCGGCGCCCTGGTCGGCGCCGTCATGAAGACCACCCGCGGCCAGGCGGACGCCAAGACCGTCCGCGAGCTGATCCTGGAGCGCCTCGGCGCCCAGGGCTGAGTCCCACCCGGAGGGCCGCCGTCGTGATCCGGCGGCGGCCTTTCGACCTTCCGAGTAGGCGCGCGACCCGCGCCACCCCCTCGCGAGGGCGTCAACGGCGACGCCCGGATGGAGTCACCGTGAACCAGCACGACCTCGACGTCCTCGACGAGATCCAGCGGCGGGTGCTCTGGCTCGCCACCCGGATCGTGGACGCGGCCAACCACGACCGGGACACCGGCGACGGCGTGAAGGTCGGCGGCCACCAGGCGTCCAGCGCCTCCCTGGTCACCGCGATGACCGCGCTCTGGTTCGCCCACCTGGACGCCGAGGACCGGGTTGCGGTCAAGCCGCACGCCTCGCCGGTCTTCCACGCCATCCAGTACCTGCTCGGCAACCTGGACCGGTCGTACCTGCCGAAGCTGCGGGCGCGCGGCGGGCTCCAGTCGTACCCGTCGCGCACCAAGGACCCGGACGGCGTCGACTTCTCCACCGGCTCGGTCGGCCTCGGCGCCGCCGCGCCGCTCTTCGCCGCGGTCACCCGCCGGTACGTCGACGCGCACTTCGGGGAGCGCCCGCACTCCCGGTTCGTCGCCCTGATCGGCGACGCCGAGCTGGACGAGGGGAACATCTGGGAGGCGGTCGCCGACCCGGCCACCACCGGCCTGGGCAACGTCATGTGGCTGGTCGACTTCAACCGCCAGTCGCTGGACCGGGTGGTCCCCGGCATCCGGATCAACCAGTGGCGCGGCCAGTTCGAGGCCGCCGGCTGGCACGTCGTCGAGGTCAAGTACGGCCGCAAGCTCGCCGAGGCCTACGCCCGGCCGGGCGGGGAGGCGCTGCGCGACTGGATCGACCGGATGCCCAACGAGCAGTACCAGTCCCTGTTCGGGCTGGCCGGGCCCGCGCTGCGCAAGCAGTTCCTGGACGGCGCGCCGGCCGGCATCGCCGAGTTCATCGCCGACATCCCCGACGACGAGCTGGGCCCGCTCGTCACCGACCTCGGCGGGCACGACCTCGCGGCCATGCTCGACGCGTACGCCCAGTGCGACGCGGTCACCGACCGGCCGAGCGTGATCTTCGCGTACACGGTGAAGGGGTGGGGGCTGCCGATCGCCGGCAACCCGCGCAACCACTCGGCGCTGCTCACCACCGAGCAGGTCGACGCGCTGCGCGCCGCCCACGGCCTCACCCCGGAGACCGAGTGGGACCGCCTCGACCCGGCGTCCCCGGCCGGCATCCGGGCCGGCGAGCGCCGGGAGGCGCTGTCCCGCGCGCCCCGCGAGCGGGCGCTCGGGGTCACCGTCCCGGAGACCACCCGGGTACGCGCCAACAAGCCGGTCTCCACCCAGGAGGTCTTCGGCCGGGTGCTGGTCGACCTGGCCCGCGATCCGCAGGTGGCGCCCTACCTGGTCACCACCGCCCCGGACGTGGCCACCTCCACCAACCTGGCCGGCTTCATCAACAAGACCGGCGTCTTCGCCCCCACCGAGCAGCGCTCCTGGACCGAGGACCGGATGCTGCGCTGGACGGAGACCCCTGCCGGCCAGCACATCGAGCTCGGCATCTCCGAGATGAACCTGTTCCTGCTGCTCGGCCAGCTCGGCCTGTCCTGGGACCTGTCCGGCCAGCCGCTGCTGCCGGTCGGCACGGTCTACGACCCGTTCGTGCTGCGCGGTCTGGACGCCTTCCTCTACGGCACCTACTCCGGCTCCCGGTTCGTGGTCGCCGGCACCCCGTCCGGCATCACCCTCGCCCCGGAGGGTGGCGCCCACCAGTCCACCATCACCGCGTCCGTCGGCCTGGAGCTGCCCGGGGTCACCTTCCTCGAGCCCGCGTACGCCGGCAGCCTCGACTGGCTGCTCTGCGACGCGCTCGGCCAGATCGCGCAGGGTGCGGCGCCGGCCGCCACGGCCGCGCCGGCCGAGGACGGGGCGTACTACTTCCGGCTCAGCACCCGCCCGATCGACCAGGCGCCGTTCGAGGCGGCCCGGGCCCGGATCGGCGAGGCGGTGCTGCGCCGGCAGGTGGTGGCCGGCGCGTACCGGCTGGTGGACGCGCACGAGGCGTACCCGCACCTGGCGGATGCCCCGGTCGTGCAGCTCGCCGCCTCCGGCGCGGTGCTGCCGGAGGTCCTCGCGGCCGCCGCCGAGCTGGCGGAGGAGGGCGTCGCGGCGCACGTGGTCGACGTGACGAGCCTGGACCGGCTCTACCGGGCCTGGCAGCGGACGCTGCGCCAGGGCGTGCGGACCGCGACCGTGCCGAGCGTGCCCGGCGCGCTCCGGTCGGCCTTCGCCGACCGGGTGCCGGTGGTGACCGTGCACGACGCCGCCTCGCACGCGATGGCCTGGCTCGGCTCCGCGCTCGGCGCCCCGGCGGTGCCGCTCGGGGTCGACGAGTTCGGCCAGTCGGGCAGCGTCCAGGAGCTGTACGAGCTGCACGACCTGCTGCCCGGCAGCATCGTCAACGCCGCCCTGGCCGCCCTCTCGCTGCGCTGACGGCGACCGCCACCGGGCG
>NZ_JBSGJR010000599.1:0-4126 GCF_053605645.1 Micromonospora sp. NPDC003776 | reverse complement strand
CGCGCTGGGGGGGGGGGGGCGACGGGGGCTTTCAGGGGTTCCCCGGTGGGGTGGGGCTGGTGGCCGGGGGGGGGGGGGGGGGGGTGCCGTCCCACCCCGCCACCGCTCCGGGCGCTCAGCTCACGGTCACGACCACCGTCGAGGACATGGTTGCCCCGAGGCTGTCGGTGACGGTCAGCTGCGCGGTGTAGATGCCCTTGCGGGCGTACGTGTGGCTGGTCGACGGGCCGTGCGCGACGGCGGTGTTGTCGCCGAAGTCCCACGCGTAATCGGTGATGGTGCGCCCGGCCGCCGGCGACGCTGTCGCGGTGAAGGCGGCCGCCAGGGGTGCGGGGCCGGTGGTGGGCGTGGCCGTGGCCGACACGGTGGCGTCGGTCTGCTCGCGCACCCCGGCGCCGTTGAAGCGCAGCCAGTCCAGTGCCATCAGGTCGGGGGTGCCACCGGTCTGGGTCGGGTTGACGAACACCAGGTAGAGGGTGGTGGTGCGGCCCGGGTCGGTCAGTTCGACGGTGGGGGAGGCGAGGTTGTCCCAGCCGCCGGTGCTGCCGATGGTGGCCCGGCCGAGGAGCTGTCCGGTGGGGGAGTCGGCCCGGATCTCGATGTCGCCGCCGCTGCTGCCGGAGGCGACTCCGAGGGTGAGCGAGTCGATGCCGCGCAGGTTGACCGGGCCGAAGTTGATCCACTCGCCGTTGTCGATGTCACCGATGCGCTTGCCGGCGCTCGCGGTGGCCCGGTCGAGGACCTGGATGCCGCTTTGCCCGTCGAAGTGTTCGGCCTCCTTGCGTTTGGTCTGCAGCTCGGCCCGGGTCGAGCCGACCAGCTCGGGTGCCCCGGCCGCCCCGCCGTCGGTGTACTGGGCGGTGAGCACGGTGTAGAGGTTCTGTCCGGGGCCGTGCCCGTCGCCGCCGTTGCTCTCGGTGACCGCCACGCCGGTGCATCCGACGTAGTTGTCCAGCGGGTGGCTGTGCGAGTCGTGGCCGAGCTGGGTCTGCACAACCACCCTCGAACATTCGATGCTGTTCTCCTCCGGGTCCGTGACCGTCACCGTGTACGGGATGCGGTCACCGAAGTCGAAGAAGGCGCCGTCGGGGACGCTGAGGGTCACCGTCGGGCGGGTGTTGCCGGCGGTGATCTCCTGTACGGCGACGGCGGTCTGCCCATTGGTGGCGGTGACGGTGAGCCGGGCCGTGTAGCGCCCCGGGGTGCTGTAGGTGTGGCTGGGGTTGGCCGCGGTGGAGTCGACGCTGCCGTTGCCGTCGAAGTCCCAGGCGTACGTGACGGGCGTGCCGTCCGGCCCGCTGGAGCCGGCGCTGGAGAAGGCGACGGTCAGCGGCGCGGGCCCGCTGTCCTTGTCGGCGCTCAGCTTGGCCACCGGGGGCCGGCTGTTGGCGACGTAGTCGATGCGGTAGATGCCGGCGCCCTCATTGCTGCCGCCGCGGCCGCTGCCGCTGCCCTCTCCGAAGTCGATGACGTAGAGGGAGCCGTCCGGGCCGAACTGCGCCTCGAACGGCTGGATCCAGGACATGTTGCCGAAGCTCCCGTTGATGGACTGCAGGTCACCGGCGTTGGTGGGGCTGAAGCGTGGGTCGGTGAAGGTCTGGGCGGTCTCGTGAATCGACAGCGTCTTGAACCACCGGCGGGTCAGCTCGTAGACGATCCACTTGCCGTCGAAGTACTGCGGGAACTTGGTCAGCCGCTTGTTGGACGGGTCGTAGTCGTAGACGGGCCCGCTCATCGGGCCGCCGCCGCCCGTGCCCAGCTCCGGAAACTGCGGGGAGGCCGAGTAGGCGTACCAGACCAGGGCGGGCTTGGCCGCGGGGAGGTTGGTCAGGCCGGTGTTGTTGGGGGAGTCGTTGACCGGCGCCATGCAGTCGAACTTCGGCCCCGAGGTCGCGGTGGCGAAGTCGTAGTCGTTGAACGGGATGTTGTTGCCGATGCAGTACGGCCAGCCGTAGTTGCCGGCGCTGGTGATCCGGTTGAACTCGACGGTCCCCTCCGGACCGCGGTTCGGGTTGGCGGCGCGGGCATCGGGGCCGTAGTCGGCGACCAGCAGCGCGTTGGTCTTGGAGTCGACGGTAATGCGGAACGGGTTCCGCAGGCCCATCGCGTAGATTTCCGGCCTGGTCTTCGCGGTGCCCGAGGCGAACAGGTTGCCGTCCGGGACGGCGTACCCGCCGGTGGGCAGGGGCTTGATCCGCAGGACCTTGCCGCGCAAGTCGTTGGTGTTGCCGGCGGTGCCCTGCGCGTCGTACGCGCGGCGACCGGCCCGCTCGTCGACGGGCGTGAAGCCGCTGGACTCGAACGGGTCGGTGTTGTCGCCGATCGCGGCGTACAGGTTGCCCTGCTGGTCCATGGTCACCGAGCCGCCCATGTGCGAGTTGGCCCGCGCCTCACCGCGCCAGGTCGGGATGCTCAGCAGCCGCTTCTCCGACTCGAGGCGGACCTTGTCGCCCTCGACGGTGAACCGCGACAGGTTCAGCTGCTTCTCCACCCGGTCGGACCAGAGCAGGTAGATCCAGTTGGTCTTGTCGAAGTGCCGGTCCAGGGTCATGCCGAGCAGGCCGTCGGACTGGCTGGTCTGCTCTGGGGTGTACGCGAAGTCCAGCAGCGTGGTGACGGCGAGGGTGTCCTGGTTGACGACCTTCAGCGCGCCGGTGCGCTCGATGTAGAAGACCCGGCGGTCCGGTGCGACGGCCAGCTCGAACGGGTCGGACAGGTCCTGGTTGACCAGGGGGACCCGCTCGAAGTTGGTGGTCCGGGTGGCGCCGCAGTCACCGGGGGCGGCGCCGGCCGCCCATTTGATGCCGCCGAGCAGGTGCTGCAGGAACGCCGGCTCCTGGAACGAGGAGGAGCTGTGCCCGCCGGCGGTGAACCAGGATCGGCCGCCGTCGTAGTTCTGGCACCAGGAGTACGGGTGGTCGACGCCCTCGTCCAGGCCGGGTATGCCGTCGCGTACCTTGATCTGGGCGAGGGTGTGGACCTTGCCGGTGGGGTTGGTTCGCCAGTTGTACCACTCTTCGCTTCGTTCCCACAGCTCCGGCAGGCCCTTGGTGGAGGGGTGGGCGTGGTCGAGGACCTTGATCCGGCCGGGGTAGGTGCCGCCGGTGCGGGAGAAGTCCGGGTGGGTGTCGAAGATGGCGCCGACCAGGCCCTCGTACCAGGTCCAGTCCCTTTCGCTGGCCGAGGCGGCGTGCAGGCCGACCCAGCCGCCACCGTCGCGGATGAACCGCTGCAGGGCGGCCCGCTGGTCGGCGTCGAGCAGGTCGCCGGAGGCTGGGGTGGAGTTGGTGTTGTTGAAAACGAGGGCGTCGAAGCGGGCGAGGTTGGCGTCGGTGAACGCGGCCGCGTCGGTGGTGGCTTCGACGGCGAAGCCGTGCTGGTCGCCGAGCTGCCGGACGGCGGCGACGCCGGCCGGGATGGAGTCGTGGTAGAAGTTCGTGACTTTGGAGAAGACCAGCACCCGGAAATTGTCGGTGGTGGTCGATTCGGTGGCGTTCGCTGCGGTGCTCGGCAGGATGAGTGTGATGGCGGCGAGCAGGGCGAAAAGTAGCGTGCGTTGGCGTCTCATACACGCGCTCCTCAATGGGCTACGGGAGTAGGAAAGCGCTTTCACGTTACTTGCACACTACGAGATCAATTTTGGCCGGTCAATGTTTTCAGGGTTTTTCACAAAGAGGGTGACGCGTTTCCATGGCGCTGCCGCCAGCTCGGGGTCGATGGTTCACGGGCGGTACCGCCGGCGGTTGGCCACCGGGCCAGTGCCGCTGGAGTCAGTGCGCCCACGGTGTCGTCTCTCCTGCTCAGAGGGGTGCGCGCAGGGAGGGTCGAGCCAGGAGGCGGTCGGCTGGCGGGGCATCACGACGAGTCGGTGAACGGCGAGAGCGGGCGAGCCAGGCCGCATGATCGACGTGATATGCCGATGGCGCGGCTCCGGTCAGCGGCGTTCGCGGGCCCGATCGCCGTCAGTCTTTACGTATTCCTGTTCCACGACTTATTGCTCCCTGCATAGAGGGAGCCGGTCGTGTCCGATATTTGTTCCAGGTGTCGTTGGAAAATCCTGGGCGGCGACGTGGCACGCCGCGGCCGGCTGTTGCGGCGGGTCGGGGAAACGATTTCCCCGACCCGC
>NZ_JBSGJR010000598.1:0-4131 GCF_053605645.1 Micromonospora sp. NPDC003776 | reverse complement strand
GTCCACCGTCGCGCCGACGGGAGCCCCGGCATGGTGACCCGGCTGGTCGGGTTCCTGCTCCGCACGGCGGCCCGGCGTTGGCCGGCGGAGCTGCGCGACGAGCTGGCCCGGGAGTGGGCCGCCGAGCTGCACGTGCTGGCCGGGCGGGGAGAGCGGTGGCGGATGCTGGCCTTCGCCGCCAGCCTGGCCGTGAGCCGCGCCGGCGAGCCGGTGGTCGACCGCGTCCGGTTCGACGCCCGCGCCCGCCGGGCGGCCGCGACCCTGCTGCTGGCCCCGCCGGCCTGCCTGGCCATCATCCTGGCCGCGGCTCTGACGATGGGCGTCGTGGTGAACAGGGCCCTCACCGGCGTGCCGTGGGCGAACCGGGCCCAGGCGCCGATGCTGACCGTGCTCAGTGCCGGCCTCGCGGTGCTGCTGGCCCGGGTCGTCCTCGCCAGCGCCGCCCGCAACGCCCGCACCGGACCGGTCCGCACCGCGCTCGGCGTCGTGCTGCCCGTCGGCCTGACCGCCGTCGGCGTGGAGTACGCCCTGAACGAGACCACCGACGACCTGGTCCGGGTGGCGCCGGGCCTGCTGGTGTGGCTCACCGGCCTGGCCCTGGTGCTGCACGGCACGGGCGTCCTCGCCGGCCGCGGCCGGGCCCGGCTCGCCTGGCTGGTCGGCGTGCTCGGCGCGCTCGTCGTCGCCGACCTCGCGGTGGTGCTCACGGTGGTCAACCAGATTCCCGGTGGTCCGGAGACCGTCGTCGACGGGGTGGCGCAGGGCGACACCATCGACCGCGGCTCCGCGCCGCTGTGGCTCTTCACCAGCCTGACCGACTGGTCGTTCGGGCTACCCCGACCGACACCCTCGGAGGTCTTCCTGGTCGGCGACCTGATGGAGCTGCAGCCCTTCCTCTATCTGACCTGCACCCCGTACGCGCTGGCGTACGCCATCGGCGCGGCCCGACCGGCGGAACCGGCCGCCGCGCCGTTGCCGGGACCGGCGCCCTCGCCCGCCTAGCCCGTCCGCCCGCCCGGGTGCACCGTCAGCCGGACCAGGCGGCGATCCGGCCTACCCGCTCGTAGTGCCGGGCCAGTTCGGCGTCGATCCGCTCGAGGCGGGCGTCGGTGAGCACCACCCGCGGGTCCTGCCAGGCCCGCGCGGTGAGCATCCGGTGGCGCAGGCCCGCCGGGGGATGACTGGCGAAGAGCGAGGTGTGCTCCCGGACGGAGAGTTGGCGTTCCAGGGGCAGCCGCTCGGCGGCGCCGGCCAGCGCGCGGGCGGCGCCCGTCCGCCAGGCCGCCACCCCCTTGCCGCCGCGGGCCGCCTGGCGGACCACCAGTGCCACCGACTCGCCGCTGAGCAGCACGTCGAGCAGCCGGGTGGCGGCGGAGGTGCCGGCCACCCGGGCGGCCATCTCGTCGGCCAGGTACTCGGCCCGCTGGCTGTCCCGCAGCGCGGTCGCGACCAGCACCAGATGGCCGGCGAAGAGCAGTCTGGACAGCGCCCACGAGAGGATCCGGCCCAGCCACTCGCCGATCAGCTCCAGCAGGCCGCCGCCGTGCGTACGGTCGGCCGGGGCGAACAGGTCGGCGGCGTTGCCGAGCATGGTCAGCGCCGGTTGGGTGACCGGCCCCCGGCGGACGTCACCGTTGACGAAGTGGCCCAGTTCGTGGCCGAGCAGGGCGACCCGCGCCTGCCCGTCCAGGGCGCCCCACAGCGGCAGCCCGAGGCAGAGCACCCGCCGCCGGCGCAGCCCCACCGACCCCGCGCGCGCGTTGATGTCAGCGTCGACCCCGATGACGTGCGGCACCGGCGCGCCGATCGCGGCCGCCACCTCCTCGACCAGGGCGTGCAGTTCGGGCGCCTCCCCGCGGGTGAGCACCTCCACGTCCTGGGGGATCCGGCCGAATCGCGGGCGCAGCGCCACCGCCAGCCCGATCAGCGCCAGCCCGAACACGACGGCGAAGTTCGGGAACGGGTACGCGAACACCAGCCACACCCCGACCGCGGCCAGTCCCGACACCCCGAGCAGGAGCAGCAGCGAGACGCCGACCGTCACAGCACCGGCCAGGCCCCAGCCGGCCGGCGCCAGCGGGCGGTCGACGAGCGACGCGTACTGCCGCCGGGTCAGCCGCGCCGCCAGCCGGTGGGTCGACCGGTCGACCCAGGCCCAGCCGAACTCGGGCAGCTGGCGGGTCCGGTCGTAGCCGTCGAGGTTCCATTCGCAACCGGCGCACCAGGGCATCGCCTCGCGGATCGACACCGTCGCCGCGCCGCACTCCGGACAGGCCCCCGTACCGGCCTTTGTGGTGATCATGACCGTCGATCCTGTCCCCGACCGGAGGCCGCGGGTACCGGCCGTTCGGGGGAGCCGGTCAGGCGGGGCAGGGCAGTCGTTCCAGGGCGGCGGGGGTGGCGGAGCGGCTCACCACCTGCGCGAAGCACCCGGCGGCGCTGGCCTGCTGCCAGCCGAACACCGACGCGGCGGTCTTCGCCACGCGTACCCGGAAGACCAGCCGGACCTCGGCCTCACCGGCCTCCACGGTCAGCACCTCGACCCCGTCGATCGCGGCGGCGGCGCTGCGCAGCGGGGCCTCCCGCGCCGAGGGCACGGCCAGCAGGACCGCCCGCGTGCGCTGCGCGGTGGCCGTCACCTCGCGGTCGGCCCGGCGTTCCAGCCGTCGCTGCGACCGGTCCCGCAGCAGTGGCAGGACCACCGCCGCGCCCACCGCGGCGAGCAGCACGACCGCCGTCCCGCTGACCAGTCGGCGTCGCAGGCGTGCCGAGTGTCCCCCCTCGTACCGCACCCCGGGATTGTCCGTCACCGAGCCGCCATCCGGCTGCCCCGTCTTTCCCGGTTCCGCCTCCGGACGTCTCGGGCCTCGTCTAATGTGGAGGACATTAGCGGTTATTTCGGGCGTTCCGGTGGCGGTCGGTCGCTTCCCGGTGCACAGTGATCGCATGAGCGACAACGGAAGTGGTGGGCACTACTACTGGTGCACGCGACACCACCGGGTCGAGACCGATGCCGACGTGTGTCCCGCGAAGCACGTTCTCGGACCGTACGCCTCAGCCGCCGACGCGGAGAACGCCCTGCAGCAGGTGCGGGAGCGCAACGAAGCGTGGGACGCCGAGGACGCCCGTTGGGCCGGGGAGGACAGGTAGACGGCGCGGGACGGCCCGCGTCGAGGTGATCCGTGCTCCGCGAGGGCGAGAGCACGTCCCCAAGGAGGGAACCGAGATGGCCGTAGCACAGCAGGCCACCCGCCCGGCGGCGAGACGTACGACCGCGAAGAAGACCAGCGCGGCGAAGCGGACCGTGGGTGCGACCACGGCCAGGACGGCCACGGTGACCAAGGCGTCGCCGAACGCCTCGGGCGCCGGCGCCGGCCGGGTGGCGGCGAAGAAGGCGGTCGCCAAGAAGGCCGCGGCCAAGAAGGCCGTGTCGGCGGCCCGGAAGGCGCCCGCGAAGAAGGCGCCCGCCACGAAGACCACCGCCAAGAAGGCACCCGCCAAGAAGGCGACGGCGAAGAAGACCACCGCGGCGGCGAAGAAGGCACCCGCCAAGAAGGCAACCACGGCGACCGGTCCGATGGCGCGCAAGGCGCCCGCGAAGAAGGCGCCCGCGAAGAAGGCGCCCGCGAAGAAGACCACGGCTGCCAAGAAGACGACCGCCGCCAAGAAGACCACGGCGACGAAGCGGACCACGGCGGCGAAGAAGGCCGCGGCGGCGAAGAAGGCCGCGGCGACCCGCCCGACGGCGCGCAAGGCGGCGGCGAAGAAGGCACCCGCCAAGAAGGCAACCACGGCGAAGAAGACCACCGCCAAGAAGGCCCCGGCCAGGAAGACCACGACGGCCAAGAAGACCACCGCCCGCAAGGCGCCGGCCCGGAGCACCGCACGGCGGGCCAGCGCCTGACGCCGGCATCCGCCGGCCACCCCGGCGACACCTCCGGTGGGGCGCGGGTCGAGGGTTGGTGGCGGCACCGGACGGGCGGATTGGGCGCCGCGCTGTCAGGATTGACCTCGTGGTGATCCGACGCGTACTGGCGCCCCGCATCATCCCCGGCCTGCTGGAGCGCGGCCGCGTCCAGCGCGAGCTGGGCCCGCGCGGCGTCGCGCTCGGTCTGTAGCCCCTCCAGCGAC
>NZ_JBSGJR010000597.1:0-4144 GCF_053605645.1 Micromonospora sp. NPDC003776 | reverse complement strand
CCGCCCCCCGCGGGCGGCGCGTTTATCTGCTCGCCCCCCCCCCTATTCTCCCCCCCCCCCTCCGCCACAACCCCCCCGCGGGCCCCCGGGCGCCCCCGGGCACCCGGGCGCCCCGTCCGGTAACCGGCCCCGGGACGTGGTCCCCGCCACGATGCGCGGTCGGCGACAATGAGACCGCCGCCGCGGCCCCCTCGCCGGCCCGGGCCGGACACCCACCCCTCAGCGCGCAAGGACCTGACACATGGACGTGACCGACGTCGCCACCGCCCGGCAGCACCCGGTCGGCCTCGCCGAGCTGGCGCGCATCCCGTTGCGACGGTGGCGGACCGTGCTCGCCCTGGCGGCGTCGGTGCTGGTGGCGGTGCTGGTCTACCTGTTCGTGCTGCCCGCCAGCTACACCGCCACCACCTCGGTGGTGGTCCGGCCGGTGGTCACCGACCCGTTCTCGGTGCCCTCCGGGGGCGCCGACCGGGCGGTGAACATGACGGCCGAGAGCGGCATCGCGACCAGCAACGAGGTCATCGACAAGGTCGCCGCCATCACCGGGCGGGACACCGAGGAGGTGGCCGACGCGCTGCAGGTGGAGACCCCGGTCGGCGGGCAGGTGATGCGCTTCGAGTACGCGGCGCACAGCGAGCGGGAGGCCGTCGACGGCGCGAACGGGGCGGCCCAGGCCTACCTGGACCTGCGGCGGGGCATCTACGAGAACCAGCGCGCGGCGGTGCTGAAGTCGTACGACGACACCATCGCGGTGGTCACCGCCCAGCGCACCACCACGCAGAAGTCGCTGCCCGAGAAACAGCCGGCGGACAATCCCGCGCCGCGGACCAGTGCGCTGCTGGACCAGTTGCGCGCGCTCAACGACCAGCTCGCCACGCTCGCCGAGCAGCGCTCCAAGATCGCCTCCGCGGACCTCAGCCCCGGCTCGATCACCAGCGCGGCCCGCGCGCCCGTGCCGTCCAGCCGGGACGACGCCCCGCTGCTGCTCGTCGGTGGCGTGCTCGGTGGCCTGCTGCTCGGCGGGCTGGTGGCCTTCGTCCGGGAATCCCTGGACCGGCGGCTGCGGACCACCACGGAGGCGGTGTCCGCGATCGGCGCGCCGCTGCTCGGCACCGTCCGCCGGACCCGGGGCGGCCAGCCCGACGAGGCAGACCTGCGCTATCTCGCCCTGGCCCTGGCCCGCTGGGTGGACGGCCCGCAGCGCGGCCCGCTGGTGGTGCTCTCCTCCGCCACCGACGAGGGGCGCGAGCAGGTGACCGCGGGGCTCGCCGCGGTGCTCGCCGCCGGCGGGCACGAGGTGCGGCTGGGGGTCACGCCGGAGAGCCTGGACCGGATCCGCCCGCTGATGCTGGACGCCCAGCGCCGCAACCCGCCGGTGGAGCCGGCCCCGGCCACACCGCCCCGGCCCCGGCCAGCCCCGGCGGCCACCCCGGTCGGCACCGGTGGCCCCGCCACCCCGGGCGGCGGCGACCCGGAGGAGACCGCGGTGATCCCGGCCGTGCGCAAGCCGCGCCCGTTCCCCACCGCAGACGCGAAGAACGGCGGCGTCTACCGGTCCACCACCACCGAGGACAACACCCAGGTCATCCCGGCCGCGCGGCCCGCCGGGACCGGCACCCCCACCCGCACCGACGGCCAGGAGCTGCGGATCGGCGCGGGCAGCGTCCGGCTCGTCCCGCTCGACGCCCCACCGGCGGGCGACGGCCTCACCCTGCTCGACGCGCCGCCCGCGCTGCACGACGAGCGGGGCGTACGGGCCGCGCGGGAGGGCCGGGCGGTGCTGGTGGCCGCCCGCGACCGGACCCGGCTGCCCCAGCTGGCCCGCCTGGTCGAGCGGCTGCGCTCGGTCGGCGTCGAGCCGTTCGGATTCGTGCTGACCGGAGGCGACCGTGACTGACCAGGACCGGGCGGCGGCGACGGCGTGTCCGCCGGTGACCGTGGTGGTGGCCACCCGGGACCGTCCGGGCCTGCTGGAACGGGCCGTCGGCGCGGTGCTCGACCAGGACTACCCCGGCCCGGTGGAGTGCCTGGTCGTCTACGACCACACCGACATCCGGCCGCTGGACGTGCCGGTGCCGGCCGGCCGGACGCTGCGCTACGTCACCAACAGCCACTCCCGGGGCCTGCCGGGCGGGCGCAACACCGGTGCGGCGGAGGCGTCCCACGACCTGCTGGCCTTCTGCGACGACGACGACCACTGGCTGCCCGGCAAGCTGCGCCGTCAGGTCGAGCTGCTGGCCGCCCGGCCGGACGCCGCCGCGGTCAGCTGCGGCATCCGGCTGCAGGGCCCGGGCATCGCCAAGGACCGGCAGCTCGACAGCGCCGAGGTGACTCTCGCCGACTTCGTCGAGGACCGGATCATGGAGGTGCACTCCAGCACCATCCTGCTGCCCCGGTCCACCTGGGACGCGGTCGGCCCGGTCGACGAGGAGCTGCCCGGCGGCTACGGCGAGGACTACGAGTGGCTGCTCCGGATCGCCGCGCACGGACCGGTGGTCATCGTGCCCGAGGTGCTCGTGGTGGTCGACTGGCACGGCGGCTCGTTCTTCTTCGGCCGCTGGGCGATGATCGTCGAGGCCACCCGCTACCTGATCGACAAACACCCGGAACTGGCCGGCAGCCCGACCGGCCTGGCCCGGCTGCACGGACAGATCGCCTTCGCCCTCGCCTCCGGGCGCCGGCGCCGGGAGGCGGTACGGGAGCTGGGCCGGGTGCTCCGGCTCAACCCGCGGGAGAAGCGCGTCCTGGTGACCGTGCCGGTGGTGCTCGGTGTGCTCTCCGGGGAGCGGGTGCTCCGGCTGGCCCAGCGGACGGGGCGGGGTGTCTGACCGGGCGACCGGGACCACCGCGCGGCCGGTGACCGGCGGCGCCGCGCGGCCCGCGCCCGGTCCGCCGCCGCTGCCCGTCTGGCCGCTGACCGCCATGTTCGCGTTGATGCCGCTCTGGTGGGCGCTCGGCGCGTTCTATCTCGGCTGGTCGGTGTTCGGCGTCGCCCTGCTGGCCCTGCTGGTGACCCGCGGCCGGGTGCCGCTGCCCGCCGGCACCGCCTGCTGGCTGGTCTTCCTCATCCTGGTGCTGCTCAGCGCCACCCGACTGGACCGGGCCACCGCGTACCTGACCTTCGGGCTGCGCTACGGCTTCCTGGTGACCGCCCTGGTGGTCTGCGTGTACGTGTACACCCTGGTCCGCGAGGGCACCTCCTGGGACCGGGTGCTGCGCCCGCTCGGCTGGTACTGGCTGGGCGTCGTGGCCCTGGGCTGGCTGGCCGTGCTGGTGCCCACCCTCGTGCTGACCACACCGGTGGAGCTGGCCCTGCCGGCCGGGGTGGCCGGCGAGCGGTACCTCCAGGCGCTGACCCATGTGCACGCCAACGAGTTCAACCCGCTGTCCCGGGCGCCGATCTACCGCACCGCCGCGCCGTACCCGTACACCAACAACTGGGGCACCGCGTACGCGCTGCTGGTGCCCTGCGTGCTGGCGTACCTGACCTCGGTGCGGACCGGGCGGTTCCGGGTGGCGCTGTGGGTGTCCCTGCCGCTGTCGGTGGTGCCGGCGTTCCTGACCCTCAACCGGGGCATGTTCCTCGGCCTCGGCGCCGGCCTGCTCTATCTCGCGCTGCGCGCCCTGGTCCGGGGCAACGCGCGGCTGATCGTGTCGATCGGCGGGCTGGTCCTGCTGGTCTGGATCGTCAGCCTGGTCGTCCCGGTGCAGGAGATGATCAACGCCCGGGTCAGCAGCACCGACACCAACGTCGACCGGATGGACCTGTACGTGCGGACCTGGCAGGCGGTGGAACGCTCGCCGCTGCTCGGTTACGGCGCGCCGAAGAGCGTGGACACCACGCTGGCCGAGGAGCCGCTGGGCACCCAGGGGCTGATCTGGCAGATCCTCTACAGCCACGGCATCCCGGCGCTGCTGGTCTTCCTGAGCTGGCTGGTGCTGGTCGCCCGGCGGCTGGCCGCCGCGGTGTCGCCGGCCGGGCACTGGCTGAGCACCGTACCGGTGATCGCGCTGGTGGTCATCCCGGTCTACGCGTACATCGACCCGAACCTGTCACTGATCTTCTTCGCGGTGGGCGCCGGGCTGGCGGCCGTCGCCGGGCCGGTGAACCGGGCCGCGCTCGGCCCGTCCCGCCTGGCCGGGC
>NZ_JBSGJR010000596.1:0-4145 GCF_053605645.1 Micromonospora sp. NPDC003776 | reverse complement strand
GGACCAGGTCGCGGAGCATGCCGAGGTGCTTCGGGGTGCCGTACGACGCCAGCGCCATCACCTTGTACTCGTCGCTGGAGTGCAGGAAGCCCAGGTGCCGGGTCAGGTCCTCGTAGAGCAGCCCGAGCGAGTGCGGCAGGTGCTGCGAGTACAGCGGCGACAGCCGGCCCTCGCGGTAGACGCCGGCCAGGTGGCTGGCGACCTCGCCCCGCCCGTCGAGGACCAGCACCGCGGTGTCGTCGCCGGCCGGCGGTGCGGCCAACCCGGCGGAGGCGGCGTGCGCCACGTGGTGCGGCACGAAGCGCACCTTCTCCGGGTCGAGGCCGGGCAGGGCGGCGGCGAGGAACTGGGGGGCGCGCCGGGCGTAGTCGACCCGCAGCCAGTCCCAGGGGTCGCTGAGGCCCAGCTCGGTGGCGTCCCGGCAGAGTCCGGGGTCGAAGGAGTACGCGACCGCGTCGAGGCTGTCGACGTCGATCCCGGCGCTGGCCAGGCACCAGGCGGCCGACAACTCGGGCAGCTCCCAGGCGGAGAAGGGCACCGGTCGCTTGCCGTGCTTGCGGCGGCTGAACCGCTCCTCCTCGGCGGCCGCCACCACCGTCCCGTCGACCACCAGGGCAGCCGCCGGATCGTGAAAGATCGCGTTGATTCCAAGGACCCGCATGACCAGTCCCTACCCTGGCGATCGCTTCCTAACCTGTAGATCATCGACTTCTCGGAGAACGTGAACGTCTCGTGTGGAGATTCGGATCTGGGACCAAAGCCCCTGGTCGGAACCGCTAAAGGCGACCAGGCTGGGAAAAGAGGCAGAGTAGGGTCCTGTTCTGGCTGCCCGTCCGCTCCGACCCGGAGGTGTTCCGTGTCCCCGTCGTCGCTCTCCGTGCTCGCTGAGGAGCAGCTCACCCTGGCCCGGGCGACCAACAGCGGGCGCAGCGCCCGCACCGTGCACGGCGGGTCCGACGCCGCGCTGCGGCAGACGCTGGTCGCCCTGGTCGCCGGGCACGCGCTGGAGGAGCACGCCAGCCCCGGCGAGGCGACGCTCCAGGTGCTGCGCGGGCGGGTCCGGCTGGTCGCCGGGGACCACTCCTGGCCGGGTTCGGCGGGGGACCTGCTGGTGATCCCGGACGCCCGGCACGCGCTGCACGCCGACGAGGACTCGGTGGTGCTGCTCACGGTCGCCCGCGGATGAGCGCGCCGACCCCGGTGCGGCCCGCCGCCCGCGCCTCCGCCGCCCGCCCCAGCCGGGGCCGGCGCCACCGGTGGCTGCCGCCACAGCACGGTGCTTGGGCGATGCTGCTGCTCCCGTACGCCACGGCGGTCGCCGTGACCGGTCCGCGCTGGCCGCACCTGCCGCTGCTCGGCGCGTGGCTCGCCGGTTACCTCTTCTCCTACTACGCCCTGCTGGCGGTGAAGACCGGCCGCCCCGCCCGGGTCCGGCCGCAGCTCCTGCTCTACGGCGGGGCGACCGCGCTGCTGGGTCTCCCGGTGCTGCTCGCCCGGCCCGCGGTGCTCGCCTACGCCCCGCTCTACGCCGTGCTGGTCGCGGTCAACGCCGGCTACGCCCGGCGGCGCCGGGAGCGGGCCCTGCTCAACGACCTCGCCTCGGTGGCGCAGAGCGTGCTCGTGGTGTTCGTGGTCGCCACCGTCGCCGGCGTGTCGCCGGCCGGGCTGGCCGGGGTGGCCGCCGCGGTCGGCGCGTACCTGGTCGGCACCGTGTTCTACGTCAAGACGATGATCCGGGAGCGGGGCAGCGCCGGGTACCGGTGGGCCTCGCTGGCGTACCACCTGGCGGCGCTGGCGGTGGCCGTGGCCGCCGGCTGGGGCCCGGCGGTGGCGGGGGTCTTCGCGCTGCTGCTGCTCCGGGCGGCGCTGCTGCCCGGCCGGCGGCTGGCCCCGGTCCAGGTCGGGCTGGTCGAGTTGGCCGGCGCGGTGCTGGTCTTCGCCGCGGTGGTCGCCCACTGGGGCTGACCCCGGATCGCCGGCGCTCATCGACAGCGCCTCGCGGCAGGTCGCGGTTTCCCGGCGGTCGGAAGCTGCCCCCGGCCGCATGTCGAGTGGACAAGAGGGGCCGGTGTCGGGGACTGCCCGACACCGGCCCCGGTGGCCGCCAGGAGCGCTCAGCGCAGCATGCCCGGGCCGAACACCTCGTAGGCGATCCGCTCGGCCGGCACGCCCCGGCGCAGCAACCCGCCCCGGACCAGCGACATGAACGGCACCGGCCCGCAGAGGTGCACGTACGCCTCGGGGGCGAGCGGGATCAGGGCCGGATCGACCAGCCCGCCGGCGACCTCGGCCTTCAGCCCGGCCAGGTCGGCGTCCGCGGCGTCCTCGTACCAGAGGCGGACGGAGAGGTTCGGCAGCCGCTCCTGCAACGCGACCAGTTCGTGGCGCCGGGCGTGCGCGGCGCCGGCCCGGTCGGCGTGCACCAGCGCCACCGGGCGCTCGGGCTCGGTGGCGGCCAGGTGGGCCAGCGCCGCCATCGCCGGGGTGAGGCCGATGCCGGCGCTGACCAGCAGCAGCGGCTCGCCGTCGCCGATCGCGCTGACCTCGCCGAACGGCGGGCTGAGCCGGAGCGTGTCACCGGGGGCCACCCGCTCGTGCAGGAAGCTGGAGACCATGCCGTCGGGCCCGCCGTCGATGCCGCGTACCCGCTTCACGGTGATCTGCCAGTGGTCGGCGCCGGGCCGGCCGGAGAGGCTGTACTGGCGGATCTGCTGCCCCCGGTCGCCGTCCAGGTCGACCGCGACCGAAACGTACTGGCCCGGCGTGAAGGAGGGCACCGGGGCGCCGTCGGCGGGGACCAGGGTGAACGACGCCACGTCGGCCGTCTCCCGGATCTTCTCCACCACCCGCCACTCGCGCCACACCGCGCCGTTCTCCGGCACCCCGGCCACCGTGTAGAGGCGCGCCTCCCGGGCGATCAGCTCGCAGGCCAGCAGCCAGTACACCTCGTCCCAGGCGGCGGCGACCTCGGGCGTGACAGCGTCGCCGAGCACCTCGCCGACCGCGGCGAGCAGGTGCCGGCCGACGATCGGGTACTGGGCGGCGGTGATGCCGAGCGACGCGTGCTTGTGCGCGATCCGGTCCAGGATCGGCCCCCACGGCAGCGTGCTGCCGCTGGTCAGGTGCTCGGCGTACGCGACCACGGCGGCGGCGAGCGCGGCCTTCTGCTGCCCGGTGGCCTGGTTGCCCCGGTTGAAGATGTTGAGCAGCTCCGGGTGGGCGTCGAACATCCGCTGGTAGAACCGGCCGGTGATCGCCTCACCGTGGGCCTGCACGGCGGGCAGGGTCGCGGTCACCACGGCTGCTGAGGATTCCGAGAGCACGACTACTCCTTTGGTGTCGAACATGTCGATCACCACTGAACAGGAATTTGAAATTCCCCTTCAGGGTCGAAGGTCCCGGGACGGGGGTCGTCCGGGTCACATCCCGCCGCCGGACACCAGGTCTGTTCCGTGCCGCGGTGCCGCTGGTTAGGGTCGATGGTGTGAAGCTCAACCGCTCGACCGACATGGCACTCCGGATCGCCATGCTGACCGCCGCGTCCGAGACCCGGACGACGGTGGACGAGCTCGCCACCCAGCTCTCGCTGCCCCGCAGCCACGTGGCCAAGGTGGTGCAGCGGTTGCAGCGGCTCGGCGTCCTGGTGACCATCCGGGGTCGGGCGGGCGGGGTGGCCTTCGCCGAGGGCGCCGGCGAGCTCACCGTCGGCGAGGTGGTCCGGGCCTTCGAGGGGAGCGCCGAGGTGGTCAACTGCGAGCAGCCGGCCTGCCCGCTGCTCGGCGCCTGCCGGCTCCGGGGCGAGCTGCGCCGGGCGCAGGCCGCCTTCCTCGCCGTGCTCGACGGCGTACGCCTCGGCGACCTGGTCGACGGCCCGGCGCGGCCGCTGCTGCTGAGCCTCGGTGTCTCCGTGGGTGCGTCCGCCTGATGGCCGTCTCCCACCCGGTGTTCGCCCGGCTCTTCGCCCGGGCCAGCGTGGCGATGGACCGGGCCGGCGCCGCCGCGCACCGGCGCCGCCTGGTCGCCGGACTGCGCGGACGGGTGGTCGAGGTGCAACAACGCGGTCGTGCTCGCCACCGCCTTCGACCTGACCCGGGACGCGAAGTACCGGGACGGGGCGGTGCAGACCGCCGACTACCTGCTCGGCC
>NZ_JBSGJR010000595.1:0-4158 GCF_053605645.1 Micromonospora sp. NPDC003776 | reverse complement strand
AAGATGCCGAAGGTGTTGAAGAGGGCGTTCCAGAAGTCCTCGTCGCCGAAGAGCTTGCTGAAGTTCTCGAAGCCGGCCCAGTAGGGCAGCGTCGGGTCGTCGAGCCGGTAGTTGCGCAGCGACACCACGGCGTTGAACAGCAGCGGGAACAGGCCGAACACGATGAAGAGCAGGAAGAACGGCGCGATCATCAGGTACGGCATGTAGCGCATGTCGAAGCGGTACAGCCGGTTGCGCCAGCTCAGCCGCCGCTCGTCGCCCCCGGAGCGACCGCGTCGGGGCGCGGATCGGTGGCTCGACGGCGCGGGCGCGGCACGGGTGGTGGACATCGGATCACTCCAGGGCCGAGACGGGTGACGGGTGAGGCGGTGGCGGAGCGGGCCGGCGCCCGCTCCGCCACCGGTTGCTGCGTCAGGAGGTGGCGGCCTTCTCGGCCTGCTTGACCGCCTCGCCCCAGGCGGCGTCCGGCTTCAGGCTCTTGTTCTGCACCCGGGTGATGACGTTCTCGACGGCGACCCGGGTCGGGCCGTTCTTCTTGCCGAGGTACTGCGGCGTCAGGCCCTGAGCCATCTTCGGGAAGATCTGCCCGACCGGGGCGTTGTTGAAGAACGGGTTCTTGAAGTCGGCGATCGCCGGGTCCGCGTAGAGCGCCGGCTGCGAGGGCAGGTTGCCGACCTTCTTGAAGATCTCGATCTGCTGCTCCGGCTGGACCAGCCACTCCAGCAGCTTGTACGCCTCGTCGACGTGCTTGCCCTGCTTGGGGATGGTCAGGAAGGAGCCACCCCAGTTGCCGCCGCCACCGGGCACCGCCGCGATGTCCCACTTGCCCTGGGTGCCGGGCGCGGTGTCCTTGATGTGCCCGAGCATCCACGCCGGGCAGGCGAGCACCGCGAAGGAGCCGCTGGTGAAGCCCTTGTCCCAGTCGGCCTGGAAGCTGGCCATGTTGGCCGACAGGCCGGCCTGGATGGCCTTGACGGTGTAGTCGAAGGCGACCTTCGGGCCGCCGTCCATCTGGAGCTGGTCCTGCTCGTTGTAGAAGCCGACCGGCTGCTGGCCCAGGATCGGGTTGAACAGGTTGGTGCCGGAGTCGATGAACTTCTTCTTGCTCTTGGCGGTGTACTGCTGGCCGACCTCGATGAACTTGTCCCAGGTGGGCCAGAGCGCGGAGACCTGGTCGCGCTCGGTGGGCAGGCCGGCGGCCTTGAACAGGTCGGTCCGGTAGCACATGGCCAGGCCGCCGACGTCGGTGCCGAGGCCGATCTGGGTCTTGCCGTCGGCCGACAGGGACTGCTTCCACTTCCAGGGCAGGTACTTGCTCTCGTACGAGCCGGCGCCCTTGTCCAGTAGGTTGACGAACTTGTCGGACTGGCTGCGGAACTGGACCATGAAGCCCTCGTCGATCGCTGCGATGTCCGGCGCGCCGTTGCCGGCGACGAGCTTCTTCTGCAGGTCCTCGTGCTGGGCGTTGTACTCGCCGGAGTTCAGCTGGATCTTGATGTTCGGGTGCGCCGCCTCGTACTTGGTCTTGAGGTCGGTCAGGCCGAAGTCGCCCCAGAAATTGATCTTCAAGGTGATCTGACCGGCGCCCGAGTCCGAACCGCCGGTGGTGCTCCTGCCACTGCACGCAGCGACCATGACCAGGCTGACGGCACCCACGGCGGCCGCCCGGGCCCAGTGCGTCCAGGACCGTTTCATGTCATCCTCCGCGCCAAAATGGGAACGCTCCCGAGATCGAGATACGTTGACTGAACCGGATAAGTGAGCACACCGTACGGGTGACCCAGGACACTGTCAACGGCCGGTTAACGGCACGACATTCCCGTAACCTTTCCGATGCCGTGGGAGCGCGACCATGCGTGGTAGAGCGCTTTCCGAAACAGAATCGTGAGCGCAGGTCTGGCGGAGACCGTGGGGGTGGCCGTACGCTTAACCGCACAAGTGGCGGGCTGTACGGTTCAGTCACGACGGCTCCGGGCGGGTGGATCGGTCACCGGGGGCCGTTGCAGTAGCGTGACAGCCGCCGGCCAACCCCGGCAGCGCAGGACTCGCCCCGAGGGGCCGGACAAGTGGAGGAGCACGCCGGTGAAGCGGCCGACCATCGCCGATGTCGCCCGGCGGGCCGGGGTCTCCAAGGGCGCGGTGTCGTACGCGCTGAACGGGCAGCCCGGCGTGTCCGAGGCGACCCGCCAGCGGATCCTGGCCATCGCCGCCGAGATCGGGTTCAGCCCGAGCAGTGCCGCCCGGGCGCTCTCCGGCGCCACCGCGAAGGCGGTCGGCCTGGCCCTGTGCCGGCCCGCCCGGATACTGGGCATCGAACCGTTCTTCATGGAGCTGATCAGCGGCGTGGAGGCCGAGCTGTCGGCCCGCTCGTACGCGCTGACCCTCCAGGTGGTGGCCGACCAGGAGGCGGAGATCGCGGTCTACCGCCGCTGGTGGGCCGAGCGGCGGGTGGACGGCGTCTTCGTCTGCGACCTGCGCACCGACGACCAGCGGGTGCCGGCCCTGGAGGAGCTGCAACTGCCGGCCGTGGTGATCGGCGGCCCCGGCCACACCGGCAAGCTCGCCAGCGTCTGGTCCGACGACGCGGCCGCGCTGGTGGAAACCGTGGAATACCTGGTCGCGCTCGGGCACCGGCGGATCGCGCGGGTCGGCGGCCTGCCCTCGCTGCTGCACACCGGGATCCGTACCGACGCGTTCACCGAGGTGTGCCGCCGGCTCGCGCTGGACGACGCGACCACGGTCTGGTCGGACTACACCGGCGAGGAGGGCGCCCGGGCCACCCGGCGGCTGCTCAGCTCCGCCAACCGGCCCACCGCCGTCATCTACGACAACGACGTGATGGCGATCGCCGGGCTCTCCGTCGCCCAGGAGATGGGCCTGGCGGTGCCGGGCGACCTGTCCATCGTGGCCTGGGACGACTCCCCGCTCTGCCAGCTGGTGCACCCGCCCCTGACCGCGCTCGGCCGGGACATCCCGGCGTACGGGGCGCACGCCGCGCGCCAACTGCTCGCGGTCATCGCGGGCGAGCCCGTCACCGGCCTGCAGGACGAGACCGCACACCTCACCCCGCGCGGCAGCACCGCCCCGCCGCGGGCCCGGTGAACCGGTTCAGTTGCCCCACTGAACGACCGGCTCAGCGCGGGGTGGAGGGAAACTCCTCGAACCAGGCCTCGACCCGCTCGGCGGTGGCCGGGCGGGCCAGCGCGAATCCCTGCCCGTAGCGGCACCCGGCCCGGCGGGCCCCGGCCACCTGCGCATCCGACTCCAGCCCCTCGACCACCACCTCCAGGCCGAGCCGGTCGCCCAGTTTCGCCACCACGTCGATGAGCGGATGTTGCCCGTCGGGCGCCGGCCCGACCAGGTGCGGGCCGACCTTGAGCAGGTCGATCGGGAGCCGGCGCAGTTGCGCCAGGGAGGCGTGCTCGGCGCGGAAGTCGTCCAGCGCCGTGCGCACCCCGAGCGAACGGAGGCCGGCGAACCGGGCCACCACGGTGGGCAGCTCGGGGGCGACCACCGGCTCGGACACCTCCACGACCAGGCGCTCCGGCGGCACCTCGTACGCGGCCAGCGCGGCCGCCGCACGGGCCACGAAGTCCGGCGCGGCCAGCTCGCGGGGCGTGACGTTGACCGCCATCCACAGCTGCCGGCCGTCGGACCAGTCGGCGAGCTGCCGGCAGGCCCGGTCCAGCACCCACCGCCCGACCTCGCCGAGCAGGTCCAGATCCGCAGCGACGGGCAGCAGCTCCTCCGGCAGCACCGTGCCGAGCACCGGGCTGCGCCAGCGCAGCAGCGCCTCGGTCCCCACCGGCAGCCGGTCCGCCAGCGCCAGCACCGGCTGGTAGACCAGGTCCAACTCGCCCCGGGCGACCGCGCCGGGCAGCTCCCGTTCCAGGTCGAGCCGGCGGACGAGCTGCTCCTCCAGGTACGCGTCGTACCACTCGACCCGGTCCCCGCCGAGCTGCACCGCGCGCCGCCGCGCGAGCTCGGCCTGGCGCAGCACGTCCTCCGGGTCGCCGCCGGTGGTCTCGGCCAGTCCGACGCCGACCCGCAACCCGCTCGGCCCGTCGGCGGACGGGTACGGCTCGGACAGCGCGGCCACCAGCCGGGTGCCCAGCGCGTACGCGAGCACCGGACCGACGTCGGTTCGCCGTGCTCACC
>NZ_JBSGJR010000594.1:0-4189 GCF_053605645.1 Micromonospora sp. NPDC003776 | reverse complement strand
CACCGTCACCGCCGCCTGACACCCCGGCCCGGGGCCCGCGCCACGCGGACCCTGGGCCGGCCGGCTTCGGTGATCAAGGAGTTTGCGCCACGGGAAGCAGGTCCGCCGACGCAAACTTCTTGATCAACAGGGTCAGCGGCGGCCGGGTGGGGCACTAGGGAGGGCATGTTGGGGATGGGGAAGAAGGACCGGGAGTTGGCGGCGGCCGTCGAGGAGTTGTCTCGGGCGGACACCCTCGCGTTCGGCGGGGTGGGGATCGCGTCGCAGATCCTGCCGGCGACGGACGCGTACCGGCACGTCGAGCGGGCCCTGCACGAGCATCCGGAACAGGCCCGGAAGAAGGTCGACTGGCTGCTCCGGCACGGGTCGCCGGCCGGGAAGGCGTACGCGGCGGCGCTGCTGGACACCGTGGACCGGGCGGCCGGCCGGGCCGCCTGGGAGCGGCTGCGCGACGACGACGCCGAGTTCACCACGTTCAGCGGCTGCCTCATGGGCCGCGCCACCCTCCGTGAGTACGCCACGGAACGCCTGACCGGGGCCTGACCCCGGGTCCACCGAACGGGGGGCGGCGGAACGCGTCGGATGGCCTTAGCTTTCCGCCATGACATCTCCCGGCGCTGCCTCGCCCCGACCCGTCCGGCCCGGAACGGTGGCGGTCGCCTACTGGTTGCAACTCGCGACGGTGGCCGTCCTGCTCGCTCTGCTCTGCGTGGTGGTCGTCGAGGCGGTGCGCTATGACGCGCTGATCGACGACGTGTTGCGGCAGGTCCCGGACGCCGACCCGGCGGAGGTGTCTGCGGAGCGCAGCGGAAACCTGTTCACGACGCTCTTCCTCGGGATTCCCGCGCTGCTCCTCGCCGGCTGGCTCGCGGCCACCGCGCTGCCGCTGCGCCGGGGCAGCAACGTCGCCCGGGTCCTGGTCTTCGTGGCTGCCTGCGGGCAGTTGCTGCTCTGCATCGTGCAGGGCTGCGGGGGCCTGCTGATCGTTCCGCTGGTCATGGCGGCCGGAATGGGCGACCCGGAGTTCGGCCCGGCCGGGAGCGAGGGGCCCGACGGCGACTGGGAGCAGTCCAGGTTCCTCGACACCCTCTACTCCCGGGGAGACGAGCAGGGTGTGGTGACTGCCGCGGCCGGCGGGATCGGCGTCCTGCTGGTGCTGGCGCTCACCGTGGCCGTGGTGGTGCTGCTCCTGCTCCCCGAGTCCCGCCGCTGGTTCCGCGGCGACGTGCCGACCGCGGCCGCCAACCCCTGGCCGGCGTACGGCTACGGCTACTACGGGCCGGGGCACCCGCAGCCGGGCCAGCCGGTCTGGCTGCCGCCGGGCTACCTGCTCTGCCCCGATCCGGCACTGCACCTCGCTCATCCGCCCGCCGGCGCGATGCCGGCCGGTCCGCCCAGCGATCCGACGACCCTGACCGATGCCGGAGGGCAGGCCGACGGCACCACGCCGCCTGACCGGCCGGGACAGCCGCCTGCCGGGGCCTGACGTAGCTGAGCGCTCACTCAACGAGCGGGACTTCGGCGTACGTGCGTCGGGTTGTTACCGTCTCCGCCGACGCACGTGGGGAGGCGGGGTCGTGAACGGAACATTGGCGTACCTGGTGGCGGGACTGGGGTGCCTGCTCGGGGTGGCCGGCGTGGTGATCGCCGTGGTGGCGCTGAGCCGGGCGGGGTCCCGGCCCCGCCCGGAGGCCACCGGTGACCCGTTCCGCGACCGCGACGCCGACGCGCTGCGCGGCGACCCCCGCGCCCTCAAGCCCGGTGACATCGTCGAGATCCGTCAGGTGCCGTACACCGTGCGCGGCTCGGTGCATCTGGTCGAGGGCGGCTGGAGCTGGGCCGAGCACCTGCTCGACGACGCCGGCGGGGTGAAGCGCTGGCTCTCCGTCGAGGCGGACCCGGACCTGGAGCTGGTGCTCTGGACCGGCGAGCCGTCCGCCACCGTCACCCCCGGCGCGCCGACGCTGGAGATCGCCGGCCGCCGCTACCAGTGGGACGAGTCCGGCCAGGCCAAGTACACCGCCACCGAGGGCACCGGCCTCGACCCGCGCGGCACCATGCGCTACCACGACTACCAGGCCCCCGGCGGGGCCCGGCTCTCCTTCGAGGCGTACGGCGAGGCCGGCTGGGAGGTGAACCTCGGCGAGAAGCTGCACCGCGCCGAGGTGATGATCTACCCGCAGGGCGGCCCCGAGCAGGTGTCCTGAGCGTGCTGGTCGACCTCGACGCGCCGTATGTGGACACCCGCGCCGCCGACCTGAGCCTGAGCCTGGGCGGGCCGGAACGCCCCGCCCTGCACGTACGCGAGCTGACCCTGCCCGGCGGCCTGCGCCTGCGGCTCCGCCTGCTCGGCGCCTCGCACCAGGTGATCCTCGGCGACCTCACCGAGACCGTCGCCTGCCTCCCCGGGCGGCCGCCGCACCTGCCCGACACCCTGCACGACGAGAGTGCCGGCTACCGGTTCACCGCCACGGTGCTCCGGCCCGCCGGCGACGGCCTGCGCACCCGGGTCGCCGCGCTCCGCGCCGAGCTGGCCGACGACCCGTACGCCCTGGTCGGGGTCTTTCCCGGCGACGTCGACGCGATCACCGCGCTCGCCGTCCGCCCCCAGCCGCCGGTCGGCTCGGTGGCCTGGCGCACCTGGCACGCGTATCCGCAGACCAACGAACTGGTCCTGACCGAGACGGTGGTGGCACTGTGACGTACCGACGCTGGTTCGTGGTGGGCGTGGCGTTCGCCGTGATCGGCGCGCTGATCGCCGCCTTCGCCATCTTCTACGGCAACTTCTCGCCGCGCGGTTACGTGCAGGACCACTACGCCCGGGCAAGCAGCCGGGACATCGGCTCCGACGCGATCGCGTACACCTCGAACAAGGCGCCCAGCCAGGTGTCCGCGGACATCAGCCACGCCTGGCAGCCGGCCGACCAGTACGTCGACGGCAGCGGCGTCTACCTGCGCTACGACGACGACTCGGTGGTGATCCTCCCGCTCGCCGCCGGCTCGGTGATCCTGCTGGAACGGATGACCACCGCGTACCCGCGCTACCACTCCCGGGTGGGAAACCACTGGGGCTGGGGCCGGGGCAGCACGGTCCGCGGTGGCGGACCCGGCGCCGGCAAGTGACCTGACCCCTCCCACCTGCGAAGATCCTGGAGTCCCCTGTGCAGACGCTGGTCACCGATCTGCTGGTCACGCTCGCCTACGGCGTGGTCGGCGTGGCCCTGATGGCCGTCGGCTACGTCCTGGTCGACGTCGCCACCCCCGGCAAGCTCCACGAGCTGATCTGGGTCGCCCGGAACCGCAACGCGGCGCTGCTGCTCGCCTCGAACCTGGCCGGCGTCGGCACCATCGTGGTCGCCGCGATCGCCGCCAGCGCGGACGACTTCGTGCTCGGCCTGGTCGGCGCGGCCGCGTACGGCATCCTCGGCCTGGTCATCATGGCGGCGGCGTTCCTGCTGCTGGACATGGCCACCCCGGGCAAGCTCGGGGAGATCCTGGTCGACCCGGAGCCGCACCCCGCGGTCTGGGTCTCCGCCGTGGTCCACCTGGCCACCGGCGCGATCATCGCCGCCGCGATCAGCTGATGACCGGCACCAGGCCGCCGGCGAAGGGTGGGCCGAAGAAGCGGCAGCAACTGCTGGTCTGGTCGGTGATCATCGTGGTCACCGTCGGGCTCTGTGCCGTCGGGGCGCTGACCGGTGACTCCGACACCGCCGTCCCGGCCCCGGCCGCCGACGAGCGCGCCGACACCGTCCCGCTCCTGGCGTCCGCCGCCGCCGGCCAGCGGATCTGCTACGGGTGGCGGCTGACGGACGGGTACGACGTGGTGAGCGTCGGCTCGAACGCGGGCGACGGCACGGCGGTCGGCGACGCCCCCGGTTGCCCCCGCTGGCTCGAGGCGTACGCCGACGTCACCTACACCTCGGAGAGCAGCGAGGCGAACGACTCCGCCACCGTCCGGGTGAACGGCTCGGACGACCTCGAACTGGCCGACCTCTACCGGATCGAGGCCGGGCTGGCCCGGTTCGGGCTGGACGAGTCCACCTTCGTCGACGACCCGGGTTGGGCGGTCACCCGGGCCGCCACCGTGCTGCCGCTGCTCGCCGTCGAGGCCGGGCTGGCCGAGCCGGCCGCCGCCCCCACCCTCGGTCCGACCGCCGCCGTCCGCCCGCTGCCCGCCGCCGGCAGC
>NZ_JBSGJR010000593.1:0-4191 GCF_053605645.1 Micromonospora sp. NPDC003776 | reverse complement strand
GGTTCCAGCTCTACTGGCTGCGTGACCGGGTGCTGGTCGCCGACCTGGTGGACCGGGCCCGCGCCGCCGGCTGCACCGCGCTGATGGTCACGGTGGACGTGCCGGTCCTCGGCCGGCGGCTGCGCGACGTGCGCAACGGCTTCGCCCTGCCCTCGCACGTCACCGCCGCCAACCTGGCCGGCGGCCGGGACGACCTGGCCCACCGGGGCGCGCCCGGGACGTCGGCCGTGGCCGCGCACACCGGCGCCGTGTTCCACCCCGCGATGAGCTGGGCCGACCTGGCCTGGCTGCGCGAGCGGACGCCGCTGCCGCTGGTGGTGAAGGGCGTCCTCGACCCGCGCGACGCGGTCCGCGCCGCGGAGGCCGGCGCGGACGCCGTGGTGGTCTCCAACCACGGCGGCCGGCAGCTCGACGGCGCCCCGGCGTCGGCGACCGTGCTGCCCGAGGTGGTAGCGGCGGTGGGGGAGCGGTGCGCGGTGCTCTTCGACGGCGGGGTCCGCGGCGGCACCGACGTGCTGCGGGCGCTCGCCCTCGGCGCGTCCGGCGTGCTGGTCGGCCGGCCCCTGCTCTGGGCCCTGGCGGCCGGGGGGCGGGCCGGCGCCGAGGCGGCGCTGGCGCTGCTCGCCGCCGAGCTGCGGGACGCGCTCACCCTCGCCGGCTGTGCCGACCCGCGGGCGGCACGGCACCTGCGCACCCTGACCGGAGGCTGACCGTGGAGCCGGTGGACCTGACCGTGGCGGCGCTGCACGCCAGCGTCGACGATCCCGCGCTGAACTCGATGAACTTCCTCAACGAGGTGGCGCAGCACTACCCGGACGCGGTGTCGCTCGCCGCCGGGCGGCCGTACGAGGAGTTCTTCGACGCCGGTGTGCTGCCCGCGCACCTGGACCGGTTCCGCCGGCACCTCGCCGACGACCTCGGGCTGAGCCCGGCCCAGGTCGACCGGACCCTGCTGCAGTACGGCCGGACCAAGGGCGTCGTGCACCACCTGATCGCCCGCAACCTCGCGGTGGACGAGGGGATCACCGTCGATCCGGAGACCGTCGTGGTGACCGTCGGCTGCCAGGAGGCGATGTTCCTGGTACTGCGGGCGCTGCGGGCCGGGCCGGCGGACGTGCTGCTCGCCGTCGCCCCCACGTACGTCGGGCTGACCGGGGCCGCCCGCCTGGTCGACCTGCCGGTGCGCCCGGTCACCGGCGGGCCGGCCGGGATCGACCTGGCCGACCTGCGGGAGCAGGTGCGCCGCGCCCGGGCCGAGGGGCTGCGCCCGCGCGCCTGCTACGTGATGCCCGACTTCGCCAACCCGTCCGGGGTCAGCATGGACGTGGTGCAGCGGCGGCGGCTGCTCGACCTCGCCGCCGAGGAGGAGCTGCTGCTGATCGAGGACAACCCGTACGGCCTCTTCCCGGCCGGGACCGGCGAGCGGCTGCCCACCCTCAAGGCGCTGGACACCCGGCGCCGGGTGGTCTACCTCGGCTCGTTCGCCAAGACCGTGCTGCCCGGCGCCCGGGTCGGGTACGTCGTCGCCGACCAGCGGGTGGCCGGCTCGGACGGGACCGTCGGGCCGCTCGCCGACCAGCTCGCCAAGATCAAGAGCATGGTCACCGTGAACACCTCGCCGATCGCCCAGGCGGTGATCGGTGGGGCGCTGCTGGCCCACGACTGCTCGCTGGTGGCGGCCAACGTGCGGGAGCGGGCCGCGTACGCCCGCAACCTGCGGCACATGGTGGACGGCCTGGCCCGCCGCTTCCCGCCCGGCGGCCCGGTGCGGTGGAACGTCCCGGCCGGTGGCTTCTTCGTGGTGGTGACCGTGCCGTTCCCGGTGGACGACGCGTTGCTGCACCGCTCCGCCCGCGAGTACGGGGTGCTCTGGACCCCGATGGCCCACTTCTACGACGACGGCGTGCCGGTGAACGCGCTGCGGCTGTCGGTCAGCGCGGTGACGCCGGAACAGATCGACCTCGGGTTGGACCGGCTCGCCGACCTGATCACCGCCGAGCTGGCCGTTTCCCGGCCGATGGCCCTTCCGTAGATAATGGACGGATGGTTGCCTGGGAGTACGCGTTGCTGGTCCGCCGCTATCAGGGGCAGGGTCGCAACTTCCACGTCTCGTTCGTCTGGTACGCCCCCGACGGGTCGCGCACCGACGTGACCGCGTACGGCGACACGGCGATCGCGCACCTCAACCGGGTGGGCCGCGAGGGCTGGGAGCTGGTCTCCGCCGCCGAGGACGTGAACAACGTACAGGGCAGCACCGAGGTGCACCGCTACCACCTGAAGCGGCCGCTGCGCTGACCCACTAGCCTGGCTCCCCGGCGGTCGGGGAGGGAGCACGGGGTGGGTCGGTACGTCGTCGGGTTGGACTTCGGGACGCTCTCCGGGCGGGCCGTCGTGGTGGACGTGACCACCGGCGCGGAGCTCGGCAGCGCGGTCCACGAGTACCCGAACGGGGTGCTCACCGAGCGGCTGCCCGACGGGCCCGCGCTGCCCCTGGACTGGGCTTTGCAGGACCCGGCCGACCACCGCGAGGTGCTGTGGAAGGCGGTGCCCGCCGCGCTCCGCGCCGCCGGCGTCGACCCGGCCGACGTGATCGGCATCGGTCTGGACGCGACCTCGTGCACGCTCCTGCCCACCCGCGCCGACGGCACTCCGCTCGCCGGGCTGACCGTGCTGCGCCCGCGCCCGCACGCCTGGCCGAAACTGTGGAAGCACCACGCCGCGCAACGGCAGGCCGACCGGATCACCGCGCTGGCCGACGCGCGGGGCGAGTCCTGGCTGCCCCGCTACGGCGGCCGGGTGTCGGCCGAGTGGCAGCTGGCCAAGGTGCTCCAGGTGCTGGAGGAGGACCCGGAGGTCTTCCATCGGGCCGAGCACTGGATCGAGACGGCCGACTGGCTGGTCTGGCAGCTCTGCGGGCGGCTCACCCGCAACGCCTCCGCGGCCGGCTTCAAGGGTCTGCACCAGGACGGGCACTACCCGGGCCCCGAGTTCCTCGCCGCGCTCCACCCCGAGCTGCCCGCGCTGCTACCGAAGATCGACGGGCCGGTGCTGCCGCCGGGGGCGCGGGCCGGCGGGCTCACCGCCCAGGCCGCCCGGTGGACCGGCCTCCCGGAGGGCACCCCGGTGGCCGTCGGCGGCATCGACGCCCACGTCACGGCCGCCGCGGCCGGCGCGACCGCGCCCGGCCGGATGCTCGCCGTGCTCGGCACCTCCACCTGTCTGATCATGAACGCGGAGACCCGCCACGAGATCCCCGGTCTCTGCGGCGTCGTGGCCGGCGGGGTGACCGCCGGCCGCTGGGGCTACGAGGCCGGGCAGAGCGGGGTCGGCGACGTCTTCGCCTGGTACCTGGACCGGGCCCTGCCCGCCGACTACGCCGAGCAGGCCCGGCGCCGTGGCGTGCCGGTGCCCGAGCTGCTGGACGCCCTCGCCGCCGACCAGCCGGTGGGCGGACACGGGCTGCTGGCGCTGGACTGGCACAGCGGCAACCGCTCGGTGCTGATGGACCACGAGCTGAGCGGGGTGTTGATCGGGCTGACCCTGGCCACCCGGCCGGAGGACATCTGGCGGGCCCTGCTGGAGGCGACCGCGTTCGGCGCCCGCACGGTCGTCGAGGCGTTCGAGACCGCCGGGGTACGCGTCGACGAGCTGACCGCCGCGGGCGGGCTGACCGCCAACCGGCTGCTGCTGCGCATCTACGCCGACGTGCTGCGCCGCCCGCTGCACGTGGTCGACGCCGCGCACCCGGCCGCGCTGGGCTCGGCGATCCACGCGGCGGTGGCCGCCGGGGCGTACCCCGACGTGGAGACGGCCTCGGCGACGATGGCCGCACCGCGCCGCGAGACCTGGTACCCGGACCCGGCCCGCGCCGCCGCCTACGACGAGCTGTACGCCGAGTACCGCGCCCTGCACGACCACTTCGGCCGCGGTGGCACCGACGTCCTGCACCGCCTCCGCGCCCGCCGCCACAGCGCCACCCCCTGACGTCGGCTTTCGCCCCTTCCTTGCCCCGTCCACCCGGCCCTCGGGGGCGGGCGGCGGGCGGCGACGGGCCATCCGAGCGGCGTGAATCATTTGGGTCATCAAGTTTGTAGGTGGAGAAAACCCGTACCGGTCCGCACGCGGCCACGCGGAGGGATGCCGGCCGGCGGGCCGGTGCGGGGCCTGCGGCCGGGTGGCGCGAAGGAAAGC
>NZ_JBSGJR010000592.1:0-4191 GCF_053605645.1 Micromonospora sp. NPDC003776 | reverse complement strand
CCACGGGTGGGGCCGGAGCGTGCGGTCAGAGGCGTTCGACGGTCGGGCCCTGGCAGCGGTTGCGGGTGTCGAAGACGTAGCCGGCGTGCCGCGTCACCAGGTCGTAGTCGAAGCAGTCGTGGTCGGTGACGACCACCACCGCGTCGGCGGCGCGGACCTCCCGCTCGGTGAGTTCGACCAGCGCCACGCCGTCGGGGATGTGGTGGGCCTCCGCGTACGGCTCGACGGCGAGCACCTCGGCGCCGAGGTCGAGCAGCCGCCGGGCGACGGCCACCGCCGGGGAGTCACGCATGTCGCCGGTGTTGCGCTTGTACGCGAGCCCGAGCAGGAGCAACCGGGCGCCGGTGATGGCGCGTCCCGACCGGTTCAGGCCCGTCATCACCCGGTTCGCGACGTGTTCCGGCATCTCGTGGTTGACGTCGTTGGCCAGTTCGACGAACCGGAACTGCCGGCCGAGCCGCCGTTTGACCTGCCAGGAGAGGTAGCAGGGGTCGATCGGCAGGCAGTGCCCGCCCACGCCCGGCCCCGGGCGGAACGGCATGAAGCCGAACGGTTTCGTCTCGGCCGCCTCGATCGCCTGCCAGACGTCGATGTCGAGCTGGTGGGAGAGCATCGACAGCTCGTTGATCAGTGCGATGTTGACCTGCCGGAAGGTGTTCTCGATCAGCTTGGTCAGCTCCGCCACCCGGGTGGAGTCCACCGGGACGGTCCGCTCGACGAGCCGGCGGTAGAAGCTGTCCACCCGCGCCAGCGAGGGGCCGTCCACCCCGGACACCACCTTCGGGGTGTTCTCCAGCCGCCAGGTCCGGTTGCCCGGGTCGATCCGCTCCGGGCTGTACCCCAGGTGGAAGTCCGCCGGGCTGCGCAGGCCGCTGGTCGACTCCAGCAGCGGGCGCAGCAGTTCCTCGGTGGTGCCCGGGTAGGTGGTCGACTCCAGCACGACGGTGCAACCGGGCCGCAGGTACGGGCCGATGCCCAGGCCGGCCTGCTCGACGTGGCTCAGATCCGGGGTGCCGTCGCGCAGTGGCGTCGGCACGGTGATGACGCAGATGTCGAAGTCCTCGGCGTCGGTGTACTCGGTGCTCGGGCGGTACCGCCCGCTGCCCAGGGCGCGTCCGAGCCGGTCGGCGGGGATGTCCTCGACGTAGGACTCGCCGTTGGCGAGCAGCTTCACCCGCGCGGCGTCGACGTCGAGGCCGACGACGTCCATCCCGGCCTCGACCGCGCGCACGGCCAGCGGCAGACCCACGTATCCCTGGCCGATGACGATCAGTTTCTCAGCGTTCACCCAGGCTCCTCGGAAGACGTGATAGATACCCGTCTGTCACCGTAAGTGCCTGAGACTGCTCGTATGTCCGTTTTGGGGAACGTGAGGCGGTTGAGTGCTGGCGGGACGTGCGGAGGGACTCAGCCGCCGGTTCCGGCCGGCGGCTGACCGCCACCGCCACCGGCCGGGTCGGTGGTCGTCGGGGCGGTGGTCGGCGGAGTCGTCTCCGGGGGCGGGGTGGTGGTCGGGGCCGTCGTCGGCGCGCTCGGCGCGGGCGACGCCGACTCCGACTGGCTTGGCTCGGCCGAGGCGCTCGGCGTCGTGCTGGGCGTTGCCGAGGCGGTCGCGGTCGGCTTCGTCGGGTTCGGCCGGCCCGGCCGGCCGCGCGAGTCGGTCGGCGGCGCCTCGGTGGTGGAGGAGACCTCGCCCAAGGTGGGGGCGACCGCCGGGGTCGTGGTCTGGATGGTGGTGGCCGGGGGCTCGCCGGCGTTCTTCGCCGCGCCCAGCGCGGCGCCGAGGGCGGCCAGCGCCACCAGGACCGCGGCCAGCGCACCGACCAGCGTGCCGCGCCGGCCGCGTCGCCCGGCCGGTGCCGGCGCGGCCGGGGCCGCCATGGTCAGGTCGTCCCGGGTGCTGGCGGGCCCGGCGGCGCCGCGCAGCGCCAGCGGCACCATCGCGGTCGGCGACTCGCCCATCGCCGCCCGGGCCGCCTCCGCCATCGCCGCCCCGGACGGGTAGCGGTCCGCGGGGTCCTTGGCGAGGGCCCGGGCGACCAGGTCGCGGACCGGCTGGGGGATCTCCGCCGGCAGTTCCGGCGGCTCGTCGTCCAGATGCCGGACGGCCACCTGCAGCGGGCTGTCGCCGGTGAACGGCGGCGTGCCGGTGAGGCAGCAGTAGGTGACCGCGCCGAGGGCGTAGATGTCGGTGGCGCCGGAGACCGGCCGGCCGGCGGCCTGCTCGGGGGCCATGTAGAGGGCGGTGCCGGGCACCGCGTTCGTGCTGGTGATGCTGGTCACGTTGGTCGAGCGAGCCACCCCGAAGTCGACCAGGACGACGCTGCCGTCGTCCTGCACCAGCAGGTTGCTCGGCTTGACGTCGCGGTGCACGATGCCCCGGATGTGCGCCGCGTGCAGGGCCTGGGCCACCTGGGCGACGATCGACATGGTCTCGGCGACCTCGAGGTGGCCGGCCGCCACGATCCGCCGGGACAGCGGCTCGCCCTCGACGAACTCCATGACCAGGTAGTCGGCCCGGCTGCCGTCGGGCAGCTCGTCCTCGCCGCAGTCGAAGACCTGCACGATGCCGGGGTTGCGCAGCGACGCCATGATCCGCGCCTCGGCGCGGAAGCGGGCGATGAAGTCGGGGTCGGAGACCAGCGCGGGAAGGAGGACCTTCACCGCGACCTGGCGGCCCAGCACCAGGTCCGTGGCACGCCAGACGTCCCCCATGCCGCCGGTGGCGACACGGTCATCCAGGCGGTACCTACCGCTGAGTACGACCTCCGAAGACAACACCTCCATACCGTACCCAGAGGGGGCCCGAAGTATTTCCGGCGATCTCTCCCGGCGTGGCCGCCGGGCGGCCCGGCGGCGGTCCGTGGCCGGGCCGGCGGGCGACGTGGCCGTTGGCGCAGGGTGACGAGTCGGGTACAATCGGACAGGAAATGCGCCCCTGAGTTCGTATGTCCCAGTTCCGAACACCGGTGCCGGTGGAGCTGACACCGGGGAGCGCGAATCGGGTGGTCTTCGTTACACCGACGCGCCGCCCGAACGGGTAGACATTTCTCTCTCTTTTCCCCACGGATGGCGGCTTGTCGGCCCGTCTGTCCACTCCTAGCGTTGGCCCGGCTCTGGGTCGCCCCATGACGCCGGTACGGTATGTCCGCCGACGGCCGTACCGAGCGGCACATGTCCACACGCGCGCCCGCCCGCCCCGGCGGCGGTCGCCGATCAGGTCAGCGGGGGGCTGATGGTACGGGTGAAGGTCCGGTCACCGGGCCTGCGGGCCGTCGGTCAGGGGACCGGCGGGCGCCGGTCCGAGAGCGTTGGTGCGGCGGGAACGGCGGGTCGATGACCGGTGAGCTGAGCGAGGCGGTGGCCGCGGCGCAGGAGGGCGACGAGGCGGCCTTCCGGTTCCTCTACCGCAGCCTCCAGCCGGGTCTGCTGCGCTACCTCACCGCGCTGGTCGGCGCGGACGCCGAGGACGTCGCCTCGGAGACCTGGCTGCAGATCTCCCGTGACCTGCCCAGCTTCACCGGCGGGGAGTTCCGCGCCTGGACCGTCACCATCGCCCGGAACCGGGCGATGGACCATCTGCGCCGGCAGCGCCGGCGGCCGTCCCTGCCGGTGCCCGTGCAGGCGCTCAGCGAGCTGGCCGGCGACGCCGACACCGCCGAGCGGGCCGGCGAGACCATCGGCACCGAGTCGGCGCTGGCACTGATCGCCACCCTGCCGCCCCGAGAGGCCGAGGCGGTGCTGCTGCGGGCCGTGATCGGCCTCGACGCGGAGACCGCGGGACGGGTGCTCGGCCGGCGGGCGGGCGCCGTCCGCACCGCCGCGCACCGGGGGCTGCGGCGCCTCGCCGCGCTGCTCGAACGCTCCGACCTGGGACCGTCGCCGGGCCTGGCCGGGAAGGACACCCCGCCCCGCCCGCGGACCGGCCGGGGACGGCAGGCGCCGAACGCGCCGAAGGCCGAACCGGCGGACGGATGACGTGAGGGGAACCTGGATGACTTTTCGCCGGTCCGACGGACCCGCCGACCGGGCGGAGTCCGAGCGGCTGCTCGACGCGGCCCGCGCCGGTCGTCCCCCGGCTCCGGGGGACGACCCCCTGACGCACCTGCTCGCCGCGGCCGCCGGCCCGACCGGTCCCGGTGAGCTGTCCGGTGAGGAGCGGGCCCGGGCGGCCCGGAACGCCGCCAGGGC
>NZ_JBSGJR010000591.1:0-4200 GCF_053605645.1 Micromonospora sp. NPDC003776 | reverse complement strand
CCGGCACGCCGGCCAGCCAGCCGGCGGCGCCCAGGCCGGCGAAGACCAGGCCGACGAGTTGGGCGAAGCGGATCGGCGCCGCCGGCTCCAACTCGGCGGCCGGGGCGAGCCGGGGCGCCACCAGGGTGCGGTAGAGCAGGCCGTACGGGCCGAGGCGGGGATTGGCGGCGGTGATCGCGAAGACGACGGCCTGGGCCAGCACGAGCAGCCCCGAGCCAGTGATCAGGGCGACGGCGAGGACGACGGTGGTGAGGACGGCGGCGAACCGCGGCCCCCGGGGGTCGAGCAGCATGCGCGGGTTCCGTTCAAGGCGAGGGGTCGGTCGGTCAGGCGGGACGGACCGACGCACAGAGGCTCGCCGCGAGCCGTCCGTGATCCACGACCCGGCGCCGGGTCAACGCGACCCCGGTCACCGGGTCGCCCCGGCGAGCAGCGGGACGAGTGCCGCGCACAGATCGCCGTGGGCCGGCACGCCGGCGACCCGCCGGACCACGCGCCCTGCCGCGTCGACCACCAGCACCGTCGGGGTCCGCCAGACGTCGAGCGCGCGGGCCACGTCCAACCGTTGCTCGACGTCGACCTCGACCAGGTGCACGCCGGCCAGGTCGGCCCGGACCCCCTCCAGCACCCGACGGGTGGCCCGGCAGGGCGCGCACACCGGGGCGGAGAACTGCACCAGGGTGACGGCGCCGGCCGGCACACCCACCGCGGCCAGGGCGGCAGCCTCCCGGTCGTCACCGTGGGTGGCGACGGCCCGGATCCGGCCGTCGCGACGCCGCCACCACCAGCCGACAACGCTGGCGAGCGCGAGCACGGCCAGGACCACGACCACGCCGGTCACGCTGGGGCTTCGCACCGGTCAAGGGTGCCACAGCGAACCGCCGTCCCGGCCTCGCCGTCCCGCAGGTCGGACGCAGATCACCTCTCCGGCGCGGCACCCGGCACCGTTCGCATTGATCTCGTTCAGCCTCTAGCGCTCGCCCTCCTGCTGGCAATATCCTCCACACCACGCGCGGTTCTTGGAGGTCCTTTTCAGAGACACCCGGGACGGGCCGCCGCCCGCTGCCGCGTGCCGTCGTGGGGCCGCCGACCGGCCACAGAGGAGATGACATGCATTTCGATCACCCCGAGCTGGACCGCCGTACCCTGCTGCGGGCCGGCCTCGGCGCCGCCACGGTCGCGGTCGTCGGCAGCGAGCTCGCCTTCCCGGCCGCCGCGCTGGCCGACCCGGGCGCGGACCTCGACTGGATCATCAGCTGCGACGAGTGGGGCGCCCGCCCGCCGGCGGACCCGCTGTCGGTCAGCGCGATCCCGTCCAACAAGATCATCCTGCACCACATGGCGTTCCCGAACAGCACGGACTACTCCGAGGAGCACGCCAAGCAGCTCGCCCGGGACTGCCAGAACCTGCACATGGACGTGAACCACTGGTCGGACACCGGCCAGCACTTCACGGTGAGCCGGGGCGGCCACGTCACCGAGGGCCGGCACGGCAGCCTGGAGCGGCTGCAGGCCGGCGACCGGCAGATGATCGCCGCGCACTGCCCGGGCGAGAACGGCCGGGCGATCGGCATCGAGAACGAGGGCACGTACGTCACCGAGACCCCGCCGGACGAGCTGCTCGACGGCCTGGTGAGGCTCTGCACCACCATCTGCCGCCAGTACGGCCTGCACGCGCACGACATCTTCGGCCACTGGGACTTCCGGGCCGGCACGCTCTGCCCCGGGGCGATGTTCTACCGCCAGTTCCCGGCCGTGCGTCGCCGGGTCTTCGCCGAACTCGGCACGAGCCTCGCCGACGTGCCGGCCCGCCGCTGGCCGGACATCTGGCGCTTCGTCGGTGGCCCGACGGTGAAGGTGGCGCAGTACCTGCTCACCTTCCGCGGCTACACCGTCCCGGTCACCGGGACCTTCGACGCGGCCACTGTGGCCGCGGTGCAGGACTGGCAGGCGCGCAACGGCATCCCGGTCGACATCGACGCCACCGTCACCGGCCCGACCTGGGAGACGCTCGCGCCGGAGCTGGACAAGGACGCCGTCGGCATCCCGGTGAGCGCGGTGCAGTTCATGCTGAACTACAAGGGTTATGCCGATGTCGCCGTCACCGGCGAGTACGACTGGGTCACCAAGAAGGCGCTCAAGGACCTGCAGGCGCTGCACGGCCTGGACCCGAACGGCAAGGTCAACACCACCACCTGGTGTGCTCTGGTGGGGGGTGTGGTGCGCCAGTCGTTCCAGATGGACTGACCGGCGTACCGGCGGGGAGAGCGGTGGGGGTGGCAACGGCGCCACCCCCACCGCACCCTGCGGCCCTGCGCGACTCGCCCGTCACGTGTCGTTGTCGCCGTCATACCCGGCTGCGACGATGACCCTCGTCACAGGACGAAGGAGGGTCGCACAATGGCGTCTCGGCTCAACCCGTACCTCAGCTTCCGCGACGACGCGCGGCAGGCCATGGAGTTCTACCAGCAGGTGTTCGGCGGCAACCTGACGCTGAACACGTTCGGCGAGTTCGGCAACCCGGATCCGGCGGTCGCCGACAAGGTCATGCACGCGCAGTTGGAGACCGACAGCGGGTTCACGCTGATGGCCTCGGACACCCCGCCGGAGATGGCGTACAACCCGGGGAACAACATCTCGATCAGCCTCAGCGGCGACGACGGCGACGAACTGCGCGGCTACTGGCAGCAGCTTTCTGACGGCGGCACCGTGGCGGTGCCGCTGGAGAAGCAGATGTGGGGCGACGAGTTCGGCATGTGCGTGGACCGCTTCGGCATCGGCTGGATGGTCAACATCGCCGCACCCCAGGCAGCCTGAGATGGACCTCAGGCCCCCTTCACCCCTCCGGTGCCTGGTCAGACTGGCCACCGCGGCCGCCGTCGCGGTGGCCGGCCTGGCGACCGTCGCCCCACCGGCCCACGCGGAGGCCGGACCGAAGGTCGCCGTGCTGACCCGCAACCTCTACCTGGGCGGGGACCTCACGCCCTCGATCGGCGCGCCCACCATGCCGGCGTTCCTGGCCGCCAACGCGGCCCTGCTGCGCCACGTGGACCTGGTCGACTTCCCGGCCCGCGCGGCGCTGATCGCGCAGGAGATCCGCGAGCGCAAGCCCGACCTGGTCGGCCTGCAGGAGGTGGCGCTGTGGCGCACCGGGCCGATCGGCGACCCGGCGCCGGCCACCGAGATCCGGTACGACTACCTCGCGCTGCTGCGAGCCGAGCTGGCCGAGTCCGGCCACCCGTACGACGTGGCCGTGGTCCAGAACGAGGCGGACCTGGAGGCCCCGGCCGGGGCTCCCTACCTGCTGGACGTCCGGCTCACCATGCGGGACGTGGTCCTGGTGCGGCACGGTGGCCGGGTCAAGGTGACCGCCACCTCGTCCGGCAACTTCGTCAACAACCTGGTCTTCCCGCTCGCCGCCACCGGTGGCAGCGCCACCAGCACCCGGGGCTGGACGGCGGTGGACGCCGTGCTGGGCAGCCGGACGTTCCGGTTCGTCAACACCCACCTGGAGGCGTTCCACCCGGGCGTGCGCCTGCTGCAGGCGCAGGAGTTGCTGCGCGGCCCGCTCGCCGTGCCCGGGCGGCTGGTCCTCGTCGGCGACCTCAACAGCGGGCCGGAACTGCCGGACCCGAACAACCGGCTCGCCTACCTGGCCCTGGTCGGCGGCGGGATGGTGGACACCTGGCCGGTGCTGCACCCCGGCGATCCCGGCTACACCGCCGGGCTCGGCGACGACCTGACCGAGCCGGCCGACGACGTCGAGCACCGGATCGACATGGTGCTGGTCCGCGGCACGGTGGTGCCGGTCGCCAGCGAGCTGTTCGGCACGGAACGGCGGACCGCCGACGGCCGGTGGGCGTCGGACCACCTGGGTCACCAGGCGGTGCTCGCGTTGCCCTGATCGCGGGGAAACGTCGGCCTTCGCGGGTGGTGAACGGCATCTATCCCGAGCCATGGAACTCAATCAATCATTACCGGGAGGTAGATATGAGCCATTCTCACCTCCGGGTGTGACGCCCGGGCGCGGAGGGCGAGACGTCGGCACAGCGGCAGCCGGGCGTACCACCGGCCCGACTCCGCCCCCGGAGGATCCGCCATGCCCCGTCCCACCACACGTCTCCGCCTCGCGGTGGCACCGACGGGCACCGGTGGGGCGACGGCGAGGAGAGCCCGGCGTTGGCGCGGGCCGGGGACGCG
>NZ_JBSGJR010000590.1:0-4209 GCF_053605645.1 Micromonospora sp. NPDC003776 | reverse complement strand
GGTGCCGCCGCCGGTGCCCGCGAAGTCCGGGGTGGTGGGCGTGCCGTCGACGTCCCGGGTGCCGCCGAAGCCGTACGGCGAGACGGGGGCCGCCAGCAGCAGGCCGGCCACCCGGTCGGGGTGGTCGATCAGCAGCCGCATCGCCACCCCGCCGCCGAGCGAGTGCCCGACCACCACCGGCCGGGCGCCCGGGGCGAAGAGCCCGGGGGCGTCGAGCAGGGCGGCCACGTCGTCGGCGAAGTCCCGCAGGCCGCGGGTCGCGTCGACGGGGGCGGTGTCGGTGTCGCCGTACCCGCGCAGGTCGGGGGCGACCACCCGGAGCGTCCCCGGCAGCCGGGGCAGCAGCGGCTGCCAGAACGCGGCCGAGGAGCAGTTGCCGTGCACCAGCAGCACCGGTACGCCGTCCGGCGGACCGGCCACCCGGACCGCCTGGGTGATGCCGTTTCCCTGGACGGTGTGCCGCACGCTCTCCATCGGCGCATGGTGGCACCTCGGCGCGGCCAGGTCCATGTGCGCGGGCGCCACACCGCGCCCGGGTCCGGTGTGGACCGGCGGGGTCAGCGCGAGACGTCGGTGGGGAGCGGCACGGTCCCGCCGCGCGGCTTCACCGGCTCGGTCGGCTCCACCGGCTGCCGGGGCGACGGCACGGGCAGCGGCACGGTGAACCGCTGGTCGCGGCGCGGCATCCCGAAGTGCAGCCCCACCGGGTCGGTGCGGGCCACGCCCGGGTCGAAGAACCGCAGCTCGGTGCGGCCCACCCGGACCACGTCGCCGTCGGCGAGCGGCACGCCGCCGCTGATCCGCCGGTCGTTGAGCCAGGTGCCGTTGGTCGAGCCGAGGTCGGTCAGCCAGACCCCCTCGGCGGTCGACTGGACCGTGGCGTGCCGCCGGCTGAGGTGCGGGTCGGTGAGCACGATGTCGGCGCTCGGCGCCCGGCCGATCACCTGCGCGGCCCGGCCGACCCGGAAGCTCAGTCCGCGCATCGTCCCACCCGCCACGGTCAGCAGCGGCATCAGCTCCGGGTGCTCCTCCATGGACTTCTCGCCCCTCCGCCCCACCATCGCCCCCGCGTCAGGGTGCCACCTCACCGTAGCCGCCTCCACCGCCGCGCGGTCACCCCCGCGACCCCGGCCGGTCACCTTCCGTTCGCCGGTTCGGCGGTCCGCGCCCCGCCGCACGCCCGTCGATCCGGCGGGCCGCCAGCACCTACCGGTGAGTAATGTTCGGGTCTAGACTTCGGCCATGACGGCTGTGCATGTCCCGGGGACCCCGATCATCGAGGACGGCCGGCTGGTGTCCACCAGCCCGGCGACCGGCGCGGAGGCCGGACGGCTGCCGGTGGCGACCGAGGCGGACGTACGGGACGCGGTGGCCCGCGCCCGGAACGCCGCCGAGTGGTGGGCCGGGCTCGGCTTCACCGGCCGGCGGGAGCGGCTGCTGCGCTGGCGCGGCGTGCTCGCCCGGCGGATCGAGGAGTTGGCCGAACTGGTGCACACCGAGGGCGGCAAGCCGGTCGCGGACGCCGTCGTCGAGATCCTCACCGCGCTGGAGCACATCGACTGGGCGGCCCGCAACGCCAAGCGGGTGCTCGGGCCCCGGCGGGTCCGCACCCGGCTGATCCTGGCCGAGTTCACCGGCCACCTGGAATACCAGCCGTACGGCGTGGTCGGCGTGATCGGGCCGTGGAACTATCCCGTCTTCACCCCGATCGGCTCGACCGCCTACGCGCTGGCCGCGGGTAACGCCGTGGTGTTCAAGCCGAGCGAGTACACCCCGGCCGTCGGGCAGTGGCTGGTGGACCGGTTCGCCGAGGTGGTGCCGGAGCAGCCGGTGTTCCAGGCGGTGCACGGCCTCGGCGACGTGGGGGCGGCGCTGTGCCGCGCCGGGGTGGGCAAGCTGGCCTTCACCGGCTCCACCCGTACCGCCAAGAAGGTGATGGCGGCCTGCGCCGAGACGCTGACGCCGGTGCTGCTGGAGGCGGGCGGCAAGGACGCGATGATCGTGGACGCCGACGCCGACCTGGACGCGGCCGCCGAGGCGTGCGTCTGGGGCGGGCTGACCAACGCCGGCCAGACCTGCATCGGGATCGAGCGGGTCTACGCCGTCGACCAGGTCTTCGACGCCTTCGTCGACAAGGTGGTGGCGAAGGCCGGCCGGTTGACCGTGGGCCCGGAGGGCGCCGACATCGGCCCGATCACCATGCCGTCGCAACTGGACATCATCCGCCGGCACATCGAGGACGGCGTGGCGCGCGGCGGCCGGGCGGTGCTGGGCGGGGCCGACGCGGTCAAGCCGCCGTACGTCCACCCGACCGTGCTGGTGGACGTGCCGGAGGACGCGGCCGCGGTGCGCGAGGAGACCTTCGGTCCGACGCTCACCGTCAACCGGGTCCGCGACGTGGACGAGGCCGTCGAGCGGGCCAACGCCCTCCCGTACGGTCTCGGGGGTTCGGTCTTCGGCCGCAAGCGGGCGGTGGCGGTCGCGCGGCGGCTGCGCTCCGGGATGGCGTCGATCAACTCGACGCTCACCTTCGCCGGGATGTCCACCCTGCCGTTCGGCGGGGTCGGCGACTCCGGCTTCGGCCGGATCCACGGCGAGGACGGGCTGCGCGAGTTCGGCCGGGCCAAGTCGATCACCCGGCGCCGGGCCCGGTCGATGCTGCCGGCGATGACCTTCGAGCGCACCCCGGCGGACGTCGCCCGCCTGGTCAAGGCCGCCAAGCTGATGTACGGCCGGGGACGCTGACGGCCCCGGCCGGGCGGCTCAGAACAGGGTCAGCTCGTCCCGCTCGATGCCGCGCAGCTTGTCGTAGTCGACCACCACGCAGCGGATGCCGCGGTCGGTGGCGAGCACCCGGGCCTGCGGCTTGATCTCCTGGGCGGCGAAGACGCCGGTGACCGGGGCGAGCAGCGGGTCGCGGTTCATCAGTTCGAGGTAGCGGGTGAGCTGCTCCACACCGTCGATCTCGCCGCGCCGCTTCACCTCGACGGCGACCGCGCCGGAGTTGGCGTCCCGGCAGAGCAGGTCGACCGGGCCGATCGCGGTCATGTACTCCCGCCGCACCAGCGTGAAGCCCTCGCCGAGGGTCTCCGGGTTGGCCGCGAGCAACTCCTGCAGGTGCGCCTCGACGCCGTCCTTGCGCAGGCCCGGATCGACGCCCAGCTCGTACGAGCTGTCCTGGAAGATCTCCTCCAGGGTGATCCGCAGCTCCTCGCCGGCCTTGTTGACCACCCGCCAGACCCCGGGGGCCTCCTCCAACCGGCACGGCGGGCTCATCCAGTTCAGCGGCTTGTACGCCCGGTCGTCCGCGTGGATCGACACCGAGCCGTCCGCCTTCACCATGAGCAGCCGGGTGGCCAACGGCAGGTGTGCCGAGAGTCGTCCGACGTAGTCCACCGAGCACTTCGCAATCACCAACCGCACCCGACGAGGGTAGCGGAGCACCCGACCGTCGCCGACGAGCGCCACTGGCGTACCGGTGCGATATTGAGATCGTGCTCGAAGTCCTCACCGGTTCCGGCCTCGCCGCCTCGGCCGGCCTGAACGCCTACATCCCGCTGCTCCTGATGGGTCTGCTGGCGCGCTACACCGACCTGGTCGACCTGCCGCGCGCCTGGCAGTGGCTGGACAACGGCTGGGTCGTGCTGATCCTCGCCGTGCTGCTCGCCGTCGAGGTGGTCGCCGACAAGGTGCCGGTGGTCGACCACGTCAACGACGTGGTGCAGACCGTGGTCCGGCCGACCGCCGGTGGCCTGGCGTTCGGCGCCGGTTCCAGCTCGCAGACCGTCACGGTCAGCGACCCGGACACCTTCTTCTCCTCGCACCAGTGGGTGCCGGTGCTGGTCGGGGTGCTCATCGCGCTCGGCGTGCACCTGCTCAAGGCGGCGGCCCGCCCGGTGATCAACGCGACCACCGCCGGCTTCGGCGCCCCGGTCGCCAGCACCGCCGAGGACGCCACCAGCGCCGTCATGTCGGTGGTGGCGATCCTGCTGCCCGTGCTGGTGCTGGTCTTCCTGCTCGGCCTCGTGGCGTTCCTCTTCTGGTTCCTGCGCCGGCGCAAGGACCGACGCCGGGAACGGGCGGCGGCTCGGGCCGCCGGGTTCCGGGTCTGATCCCGCTGCCCGCTCCGGGCTCCCGCACTGGTACGTAGACACGCCGCTGGCCGGCACCCCGGGTTCGGGGTGCCGGCCAGCGTGTTGCTCAGGTGTG
>NZ_JBSGJR010000589.1:0-4217 GCF_053605645.1 Micromonospora sp. NPDC003776 | reverse complement strand
CGTCCAGGAGCTCTTCGACGAGCTGCTCGAGGAGGTGGATCACTGATGCGGCCGATGCGGCTGGACAGCGTCGCCGATCCGGGGGAACGGCTCGATGGAGAAGACCACCTCGACCGGCACCTCGAAGTACGCGGCGATCCGCAGCGCCAGGTGCAGGCTGGGTCGGAACTCACCCCGCTCCAGGTAGCCGACCGTCTGGTAGTGCACGCCCAGCGCGTCGGCCAGCTGCCGGCGGGAGATGCCCCGCTCGGCGCGCAGCACGGCGATCCGGTTGTGCACGGTCTCGCTCATCGACGCCCTCTCATCCGACCCGCTGCATGGCCCGCTCGCGGCGCGCGGCCACCCGCGAGCCGGACTCCCGGCGGGCCATCCGGCGCAGCACGACCGGCGCCAGCACGAGCCCGAGCACCGCCCACGCGCCGAGCACGCCGAGCGTCTCCAGGTGGCGCCAGGAATGGCCCAGCTCGACCGCGGCCATGCTGTCGGGCAGCAGCGCCGAGCGCATGCCCAACCCTAGCCAGTAGATCGGGAAGACCTGGGCGATGCCCTGCAGCCACCCGGGGTAGCTGTTGATCGGGTAGAAGATGCCGGAGAGCGCGATCAGGCCCATGTTCGGCAGCATGACCAGCCCGAGGTTGCGCGGGTTCTCGATCAGCGCGCCGAGGACCGCGCCCATCGGCAGGGTGGCCACCAGGCCGAGCACCGCCACCCAGAGCAGGGTGAACCAGGCGGACGCGCTGGTCACCTGGAGCCCGTCCAGGAACAGCAGCGACGGGACGAGCTGGATCGCCATGCTCACCAGGGCGACCGTGGACATCAGGGTGATCTTGCCGATCAGGTAGCCGAGCATCCCGTTGGGGGTGGCCTTGGCCCGCAGCAGGGTGCCGTCCTCGCGCTCGATGACCAGCTGCGAGGCGAGCACCAGCATGCCGCCGAAGGCGAGCCCCATGCCGAGCGCGCTGGGCAGCGTACGGGCGCCGAGGGAGAAGGAGGTGCCGGGCACGGTGGAGCCGCGCATGAAGAACATGGCGATCAGCAGGACCGCCGTGGGGAAGAAGTAGTTCCACAGATCCTGGGCGTTGCTGAAGGTGTTGCGCAGCTCGATCACGCCGCGCCGGAAACCGGCCCGGACGGCCGCCATCGTCGGGTTCATCGCTCGCTCCCCTGCTGCCACACCCGGTCGGCCCGGCCGCTCCGGACGCCGGACTCCTCCTCGTAGACCAGTGCCATGTACGCGTCCTCCAGGCTGGCCCGGCGGACCTCCAGCTCCTGCACGGCGTCGCCGTACTGGCGGAGCAGGTCCCGGACGAACCCGGTGGCGTCGGCGGCGGAGTGCACGAACCGCTCCCCGTCCCGGGTCCAGCGGATCTCCGCGTCGCCGGCCACCCGGCGGGCCAGCGCGTCCGGCGAGCCGTCCGCGACGATCCGCCCGCCGGCCAGGATCAGGATCCGGTCGGCCAGCTTCTCCGCCTCGTCCAGGTCGTGCGTGGTGAGCAGGATGGTGGTCTCGTCCAGGTCGGCGAGGCGGTGCACCAGCTCGTGGAACTCGCGCCGGGCGGCCGGGTCGAAACCGACCGTCGGCTCGTCCAGGAAGAGCAGCTCGGGGCGGCCCACGATGCCGACCGCCACGTCCAGCCGGCGACGCTGGCCGCCGGAGAGCTGGGCCACCCGCTTCTCCGCCTGGGCGGTGAGGCCGACGGCGGCCAGCAGGTCGGCCACCGGCCAGGGCCGGCGGATCCGGTCGGTGCCGTACGGCGCGTAGAAGGCGCCGAGGTGGGTGAGCAGGTCGCGGACCCGCCACTTGCCGTGGTCGCGCCAGGACTGGAGCACCACGCCCATCCGGGCCCGCCAGCGCTCGTCGCCCCGGGCGGGGTCGACGCCCAGGACGCTGACCTGTCCGGCGGAGCGCATCCGGAAGCCCTCGAGGATCTCGATGGTGGTGGTCTTGCCGGCGCCGTTGGGCCCGAGCAGGGCGAGCACCTCGCCGCGCCGGGCGGTGAAGTCGACCCCGTGCAGCACGTCGACGGTGCCGTAGCGCATGCGCAGGTCGCGTACGTCGAGGACGAGGTCCTCGTCGGGGGGATGGGGAGCCCCGACAACTCCCGGCAGTTCGACCGCAGTCATGCCGCGAAATGTAGCACCTCTACTACATCTTGCGGTACACCCGCTCTTCGTCTGAAGCACGACAGGCTCCCCGCTCCGGCCGATCCTGGCTACGGTGGACCGCGACCGGGGAGGGGACGCCTGGATGGCCGACGACACCGAGCTGACCATCGCGCTCGCCGAGTACGAGCACCTGCGCGAGCTGAGCCGGGCGGTGCACGACCAGTCCGCCGCCCGGTTCACCTTCTTCCTGGCGGTGGCCTCCGGAGCGACCGCGGTGTCGGCCGGGCTGATCACCACCGGCCCACCGCACGGCCCGGTCGGCCCCGCCGTGCTGGCCGGGCTCGGACTGCTGGTCCTGCTGCTGGGCGTCTTCGTCTTCGCCCGGCAGGTGGAGCTGAACGACCGGGGCCGTCGGTACGCCGTCGCCGCCACCGTGCTGCGCACCTACCTGACCCGCCGCGCGCCCGAACTGGCTCCGTACATCGTCATGCCGACGCTGGACGATCCCGGCCCGTTCGCGCCCGAGCCGTTCCGCCGGCACTGGTTCCGCGACCTGGTCAGCCAGGCCGGGATGCTGGCGCTGGTCAACAGCGTCCTGGTCGGCCTCTCCGTCGCGCTGGCGGTGCTCGCCACCGGCGTGACCTGGCCGGCGGGGCCCGCCGCGGCGCTGGTCGTCGCCGCCTCGATCGCGGCGCACCTGCGGATCATCCGACGCCGGGTGGAACGCTCCGCCGGGCAGGTCGGCGGGGTGCTCGACCGGCGGGCCCTCAGCGTCGCGCGCGACGATGCGGAGGCCCTCCCGCTGGCCTGACCGTGGCGATCCGTCGGCAACCACCCTGGGTGTAAGGAGGCCGTCCAGGGGGGACAACGCGTGCCATGTCGGGTACGAGCAGGGCCAGGGTTCCGTACCAGCCGGCGCTCGACGGGGTCCGCGCGCTCGCGGTCGCGGCCGTCCTCGCCTTCCACGGCGGAATCGCCGCCCTGCCGGGCGGCTTCCTCGGGGTGGACGCGTTCTTCGTGCTGTCCGGGTTCCTGATCACCTCGCTGCTGCTCGCCGAACACCGGGCCACCGGCCGGGTGGACCTGGTGGCGTTCTGGGGCCGGCGGGTACGGCGCCTGCTCCCCGCCCTGCTCCTGGTGCTCGTCGTGGTGCTGCTGGTCGGTCGGGAACTGCTGCCCGGCACCGAACTCGGCGCGCTGCGCTGGGACGAGCTGGCCGCGCTCGGGTACGTCGCCAACTGGCGGATGGCCAACCGGGAGGGGGACTACTTCGCCGCCACCGGAACCCCGTCCCCGCTGCAACACACCTGGTCGCTCGGCATCGAGGAGCAGTTCTACCTGCTCTGGCCGCTGCTGCTGATCGTGCTGCTGGGCTGGGCCACCGCGCGCGGCGCCGGCCCGACCCGCCGCCGGCACACCGCCGTCCTGGTGGCCGTCCTCGTGGGAGCCGCCAGCTCGGCGCTCGCCGCCGCCACGCTGTTCGCCCCGAACGCCGTGGACCGGGTCTACTACGGCACCGACACCCGCGCGGTCGCGCTCCTGGTCGGAGCCGCGCTCGCCGTGCTGCTCGCCCGATTCCACGCCGCCGTCCCCGCGCGGTCGGACGGGCCGGCGCGGTCGGACGGGACCGGCGGACCGGAGGAGCCGGGCGGGTCGGAGGGGGCGGGCGCGGAGGTGGCCGGCCGGCGGACACGGCACCCGGTCCTCGGCGGGCTGGCGCTGGCCGGGGCCGTGACGACCGGCTGGTTCTGGGCCACCGCCGAGGGTGGCGACGGCTGGCTCTACCGGGGCGGGCTGACCGTGGCCGCCCTCGCCGTGGCGGCGGTCATCGCGCACGCCACGGTCAGCCCAGCCGGGCCGACCGCCCGGCTGCTCGCCCTGGCGCCGCTGGTCTGGCTCGGCCGGATCTCGTACGGCGTCTACCTCTGGCACTGGCCGCTGTTCCAGTGGCTCACCGCCGAGCGGACCGGGCTGACCGGAGTCGGCCTGCTCGCCGCCCGCTGCGCGCTGACCCTGGCCGTCGCCACCGGCTCGTACCTGCTGATGGAGCGGCCGATCCGGCGGGCCCGGCGGCTGCCCCGCCCGGCGCCGGCGCTGGCCGGCACGGCGGT
>NZ_JBSGJR010000588.1:0-4219 GCF_053605645.1 Micromonospora sp. NPDC003776 | reverse complement strand
GCGACATGTCTCTGAGACGTAAACATGTCTCAGAGACATGTCGCTCTCAAGGACAGGCGCCTGCCCACGCGACCCGCCAGCACACCGAAACGCCGACGCGGTCGCCCTGACGATAGGTCGGCGAGGTGGCGGCATCCGATCGAGCGCCATACCGCCTTGTCTGCGGAGCGGGTTCGGATCAGGCGGCGAGGCGGGGAAGCAGCGGGCCGATCTGATCGACCGCGTCGGCGCGTACCACGAACCGGCTGACGCCCCAGCGGCGCCGGTGCTGCGCGACCGCCGTGACGATCTCGTCGGCCGTGCCGATCAGCACGAACGGCGTGGCCAGCAGTTCCGCGACGGTGAGGCCGAGGCGCTCGGCGGTCGGCGCGGCGGCCGCGTCGGCGTCGTCGGTGACGGTGACCTGCTGCACCAGCGCCTCCAGTGCGGGCGGTACGTCCCGTCCGGCCGCCCCGGCGGCCACGTGGGCGAGCTGCGCTTCGATCTGGTCGGCCCGCCACCGGGCCTCGTGCATGTGCCCGTCGGGGAGGGTGCGCCCGAAGCCGGTCAGGCCGACCACGTCGGCCTGCGCGCCGGCCCAGCGCAGCAGCGTCGAGTTGGCCGTACCCATGGTGAGCGGGACGCGGTCCTGGACCGGTCGCAGTTCGGTGAGCCGGGCGGCGTGCGCGGCGAGTTCGGGGCTGTCCACAGTGACCTCCTCGCCGGCGAGGAGGGCCCGCACGGCCTCGGCGACGGCGAGGCAGCGGCGGACCCGGCCGGCGACGTCGGGGCGCTCCCGACCGACGGCGCGCCACTCGGCCGGGGTGTGGCCGGCGCCGAGGCCGAGCCGGGCCCGGCCGCCGGAGACCACGTCGAGGGTGGCCACGTCGGTGGCGAGCAGGATCGGCTCCCGGACCCCGGCGTTGGAGACGTACGAGCCGAGGCCGAGGGTCGAGGTCACCCCGGCCGCGGCGGCGAGGGCCACGAACGGCGAGGCGCCGTGGCCGGGATGGTCCGCGGCCAGCAGCGCGTCGAAACCGGCGGCCTCGACCCGGCGGGCCAGGTCCGCCCAGCTCGCCGCTTCGGTGGGCCGGCCCTGCACGGAGAAGATCACCATCGCCACAGCATGGCCCGCGGCCCCCGCCCCGGCCACCCCGCGGGGGCCGATTCTGCCGACGGGCGAATCCCCGCCGGCAACTTCGGGGAAACTGCGGCCTCGGTGCGCTGGGAGGCAGCAACTCCCCGGAAGCTGCGTCAGCTTGGTGTTGCGGGCGTCAGAGGGCGGCCTGGTGCACCGCCTCCAGGCGGGCGAGATCGTGCTCGGTGAGGCGGAGGGCGGCGGCCGCCACGTTCTGGGTGAGGTGATCCGGGTTGCCGGTGCCGGGGATGGCCAGGATGTTGGGGCTGCGGTGCAGCGTCCAGGCCAGCCGGACCTGGGCCGGGGTGACGCCGTGCGCCCGGGCGACCGCGATCACCTCGTCATGCTCGGCGCCGGTCGCGCCGGCCTCCCGCCCGCTGGTGGCGAGGGCGAAGAACGGCACGAACGCGGTCCCGTGGGTGGCGCAGTCCCGGATCAGCTCGTCGTTGCTCAGCCGGTAGCCGAGGCTCCACGAGTTCTGCACGCAGACCACGGGGGCGATGGCGCGCGCCTCGGCGACCTGGTGCGGGCGGACGGCCGAGACGCCGAGGTGCCGGATCAGCCCCGCGTCGCGCAGCTCGGCGAGCGCGCCGAAGTGCTCGGCCAGGGAGGCTGCGTCGTACACCCGGAGGTTGACCACGTCGAGATGGTCCCGGCCCAGCTGGCGCAGGTTCTCCTCGACCTGGCCGCGGAGCTGGTCGGGCCGGGCCATCGGCAGCCACTCGCCGGACGGGTCCTTGGCCGGCCCGACCTTGGTGGCGATGACCAGGTCCTCCGGGTACGGCGACAGCGCCCGGTTGATGAGCTCGTTGGCCGAGCGCAGCGGGGAGAAGTAGAAGGCGGCGGTGTCGATGTGGTTGACGCCCAGCTCGACCGCGCGGCGCAGCACGGCGATCGCCCGGTCCCGGTCGCTCGGGCTGCCGTCGGCGTTGGCAGTCAGCCGCATCGCGCCGAAGCCGAGCCGGTTGACCGTCAGGTCGCCCAGCTGCCAGGTACCGGCCGCGGCGGCGTCGATGGTGTCGGTGGTCATGCGGTCTCCGTCCCCCTCGGATGGTGCGCTCGCGCCGGCGGTGGCGCGACGCCGAGCAGTTCCACGGGGTCGCCGGCCAGTCGGTTCAGCGCGGCGACGATCTTTCGTTCCTCGTAGCTGAAATGCGACTCCAGCAGCGCGGCGAGGCCGTCCAGTTCGGCCCGGACCGACCCCTCGTCCTGGCCCCCGGCGAGCAGCGTGTCGATGCGGCTGAGGATCGCCGCCACCAGCCGGTGGTCCTCGGCCAGCTCGGCCAGCACCGGCCGCAGCTCGGGCAGCTGGTCGGCGAGGACCCGGAACGCCCCGGCGTCCTCGCCGGTGTGGTGCCGGTCCAGCGCCGCGCAGAAGCCGGCGCAGTGCGCCCGCAGCTCGCGGGTGAGGCCGGCGCCGCCGGGGGAGTCCAGGCCCGCACGCAGGCGGGCCAGCTCCTCGCGGAGCCAGTCGTGGATCTCGATCAGTTGGGTGCCGAGGGCGGTCAGCCGCGTGCTCGGTGACTGGGATGGGTGCACATGGTCCCCTGCGATTCCGCGCCTCCATGCCCACGGCGGCCTTCGAGCCGGGTGCACCGCGACGCTCGGCGCAGTCTAGGCGCGCTCGCGCCGCTCGTCCGCCCCGCCGGTGGTGAGCCCGGCCACCACCGGCCCGCTCACTCGGCCTCGTCCGGCTCCTCCGGGATGTGCCAGCGGGCCCGCCAGGCGGCCTCGTGCGCCTCGTGGCTGGCCCGCTCCTCGAAGACCAGTTGCCGCAGTGCCCGGCGGCCCTCGTCGAAGACCACCACCTCGATGGCCACCATGCCCACACAGATCGCGGTCAGCAGGGTGAGGGTGGCCAGGGCGGGGAGCCGGTCGGCCACCGGGATGGCCGCGGCGAGCAGCACCACGGTGCCGAGTCGGGTCCAGCTCAGCGTGTGCAGGGTGCGCAGCTGGAAGAGCATGTTGCCGCAGATGTAGCAGATGACCCCGCCGAAGAGCAGTGGCTCGCCGGGGCCGATCGCGGGCAGCCAGTTGGAGACCGTCGGGTCGGCGATCTGGTGCACGATCTGCTCCGCGCCGAGCGCGAAGAGGATGATCCCGGCGATCATCGGCAGGTACAGGTAGGCGTAGGCGTCCCGGGCCATGGCCACCCGCGGTCCGTCCTCGGCGGCGTGCAGGGCGATCCGCGCGGCCGGCCCGATCAGGTCGTAGTGCGCCCACCAGAGCGCGGCGGTGAAGACGATGCCGAGCACGGCCGCCGCCACGGCCGCCGGAGTGGGCGGGTGGCCGAGCAGGTTGCTGCCGACGCCGACCGAGATGACCGACTCGCCCAGCGCGATGATCAGGATCAGGTCGTACCGCTCGGTCCAGTGTTCCGCCGAGGCGACGCCCCAGCCCCAGGTGCCGGCCAGCATGCCGGTGGCGTACTGCAGGATCACGACCGCGGCCCAGAGCATGTCCCGGACGAGCGCCGCGGTGCCTCCGTGCAGGTTCGGCGGGATCAGCGCGGCGGCGAGCAGCAGCAGCGTGCTGAGCACCAGCTCCGGCATGAACCGGCGGAGCTGCCGGCGCTCGTTCGGGGTGTACCGCACCGCGTGCCAGTAGAGCGCCAGGTGCACGCCCCGGATCACCACGTAGCTGATCGCCGCGACGACCGGGCCGGCCTCGTTGCCGTGCGGGTCCCGGAACGCGTTCGGCAGGGACAGCGCGAAGGTGAACAGCGCCGCCATGCCGACCGTCATCAGCACCGGCACGAAGCCTTCGCCGAGTCGGATCCGTGCGGCGACGATGCTGTGGACCACCCAGGCCCACCAGAGCACGGCCAGCACCAGCAGCGCGTGCAGCAGCGCGCTGCCGGTGATGTCCAGGGCGGTGGCCCGCGTGATGATGAAGAACGAGAAGACGAAGACCAGGTCGAAGAAGATCTCGAACCGGTCCACCCGGGCGCCCGGGGCCACCGGCACCGCCGGCCCGAGACGCCTTCGCCTCCCGAAGCCGCTCACCGGACGAGTCTGTCAGCGCCCGGGCCGTCGTCGGGCCGGAATCCACCCAGCCCGGGCGGCGACGCAGGTGCGGCCGGGGCCGACCGCGGAACACGAC
>NZ_JBSGJR010000587.1:0-4227 GCF_053605645.1 Micromonospora sp. NPDC003776 | reverse complement strand
CGCCGGCGCGGCGCTGCGGCTGCCCGCCGCCCGTACCCGGCGGGTCACGGTGACCCGGGGCATCCCGGTCCGGGTCCGCGACGGCGTGCCGCTGCGTACCGACCACTACGCCCCGGACCTGCCGGGCGCGCCCGCCGTCCTGATCCGCACCCCGTACGGGCGGGGCGGGCCGATGCGGCTGCTCGGGCGGCTGCTGGCCGAGCGGGGTTTCCACGTGGTGATCCAGTCCTGCCGCGGCACGTACGGCTCCGGCGGCGAGTTCGCCCCGCTGGTGCACGAGCGCGACGACGGGCTGGACACCCTCGACTGGCTGCGGCGGCAGCCGTGGTGGACCGGGGCGTTCGGCATGTTCGGGGCCAGCTACCAGGGGTTCGTGCAGTGGGCGGTGGCCGCCGAGGCGGCCGACGAGCTGCGCGCCATGGTCGCGGTGGTGACCGCCTCGGCCACCCGTGACTCGACGTACGCGGGGGAGTCGTTCGCCCTCGACACCGTGCTCACCTGGGCCGAGCTGCTCCAGGCGCAGACCGTACCGTGGCTGGCCCGGCAGTGGGAGCTCAAGCGCGGCCAGCCGAGGCTGACCCGGGCCCTGGCCCACCTGCCGCTGGTCGAGGCGGACCGGATCGCCACCGGGGTGACCGTGCCGTTCTTCCAGGAGTGGCTGCGGCACCACACGCCGGAAGCGGACTACTGGCGGCGGCGCTGCTTCGGCGACCGGATCACCGAGGTGCGCGCCCCGGTGGCGATGGTCAGCGGCTGGCAGGACATCTTCCTCCCCGCCCAGCTCGAGGACTACGCGCGGCTGCGGGCGGCCGGCGCCCGCCCGCGGCTCACCGTCGGCCCGTGGACCCACGGCAGCCCCGGACTGTTCGTCGCCGCCCTGCGCGAGGGTTTCGACTGGCTCGACGCGCACCTCGCCGGGCGTCCGGTGCCCCGCCGCGGCCCGGTCCGGGTGCACGTCGGCGGCACCGGCGGCGGTTGGCGGGACCTGCCCGACTGGCCGCCGCCGGCCGTGCCGACCCGGTGGCATCTGCACGCCGGCCGGGTCCTCGGCCCGACCCCGCCGGCCCACTCCCGGCCCGACCGGATCTGGTACGACCCGGCCGATCCGACGCCGTCCCTCGGCGGGCCGCTCCTGGTCGCCCAGCGGGCCGGGGCGGTGGACAACCGGCCGGTGGAGGCGCGGCCGGACGTGTTGACGTACACCAGCGCGCCGCTGGACGTGCCGGTGGAGGTGCTCGGCCCCGTGCAGGCCGAGATCCACCTCCGCAGTGAACTGTCCCACCTGGACGTCTTCGTACGACTCTGCGACGTGGACCGCCGGGGCCGGTCGTGGAACGTCTGCGACGGCCTGGTCCGGGTGGCGCCCGGCCGCTTCGCCGCCGACCCGGCCGGCGTGGTCCGGGTGCCGGTGACCCTCTGGCCCACGGCGCACCGTTTCGCGGCCGGCCACCGGCTGCGGGTCCAGGTCTCCGGCGGCGCCCACCCGCGCTACGCGCGCAACCCGGGCACCGGCGAACCGCTCGGTATGGCGATCACCCTCCGTGCCGGATGGCGCGAGGTCCTGCACGACCCCGGGCATCCTTCGGCCATTGTGCTTCCGGTGGTGCCGCGACCGTCCACAGCCGCCCCATAGTTCCAGATAGTGCCTCTGAGCTGGGCGAACCTTCGAAAGCGCGGATAGTCTCGGGGTAAGTGCCCGGCGCTGTGCATCGTATCGGCCGGCGCATCCCCGCACCCCGCCCCTCACGCGCGGTGACGGCCCTGGTCGGCCGTGGACCATCGAAGGGGGAAGGCATGACGACCGCCCCGCAGAACCTGTTGGCCGTCCGGAACCTGCTGCTCAGCTACCTCAACGTCGACAAGAACGCCGTCCAGGCCGCGGACCTCGAACCCGGCGAGGTGGGCATCGTCGGCGACGCCAGTCACCTCGGGGGCTACCACTGCGGCTCCGACCGGGTGGTGCCGAACGACTACTCGGTCGTGGAGTCCACCCGGGACTCCTCCGGGCTGACACTCCACGCGTCCGCGCTGGACGTCGGGATGTTCACGGTCGTGACCGGCGGCCGGACGCACAACCTGCGCACCTTCTCGACCTGGTTCGTGGCGCAGTGCGTCGCCGGCGCCGCCGACACCAGGGACATCAGGGAGATCATCTACTCGCCGGACGGCCTGACCGTGAAGCGCTGGGACCGGCTCGGCAAGCGCACCACCGGCGACTCCAGCCACCTCAGCCACACCCACTTCAGCTTCTTCCGCGACTCGACCAAGGCGGGCCGCGACCAGACCCCGCTGTTCCGCCGCTACCTGACCACCATCGGCCTGATCGAAGGAGACGAGATGAGCGCCCAGGCGGAGAACGAGATCCACCAGGTCTACGCCGGCATGTTCTACGGCGGGTCGAGCATGGGTCGCTCGGTCGACCCCGACGGCACTGGACCCGCCAAGACGGCCAACAGCATGGTCGCCAAGCTCGACTACCTCATGCTGCGGGTGGACCAGCTCGCCGCCCAGGTCACCACGCTCGCCGGCAAGGACTTCACCGACGAGCAGGCGATCGTCACGGGCGTGCTCGCCGGGCTGCCGCCGGAAAAGATCGCCGAGGCGATCCCGCCGCAGCTGGCCAAGGACGTCGCCGACGAACTCGCCCGGCGGATGGCGGCCTGAGCGGGGCCGGCCGGGCGGTGGCCGGGGGTGCCGCGCCGGCCGACCCGGTGAGTTCAGCAAGAACTATTGCGCAATACGTCTTGCGGATGTCAGGCTGTCGGCATGACCGACCACGACATCCGGCACGTCACCGACTCGCGCGTCCTCGCGGCGCTCGCCCACCCCCTGCGCCGCCGCCTGATGGACGTGCTCAAGGTGTACGGCCCGACCACCGTCGGCCTGCTCGCCGAGCGGACCGGCCAGGCCCCGGCCAACGTCAGCCACCACCTCAAGATGCTGGCCGCCGCGGACCTGGTGTCGGAGGCGCCCGAGCTGGCCCGGGACCGCCGGGAGCGGTGGTGGCGGCTGCGTGACCGGGGAGTGCGCTGGTCCAACACGGACTTCGACGCCGACCCGGCCGCCCGCGCGGTGGCCGACGCCGCCAGCTCGCTCAACCTGGACCGGCACGCCGCCCTGGTCCGGGCCTGGCACGCCGCCGGGGACGACGCCCACGCCGCCTGGGGCGAGGGGCCGTTCAGCACCGACAAGTGGCTGCACCTCACCCCGGATGAGCTGGCCCAACTCGGGCGTGAGGTGATCGCGCTGTTCGACCGCTGGGCCGACCGCCCGGCCCCCGACGACGGGCAGCGGCGCGAGCCGGTCTTCCTGTTCGCCCACGGCGTCCCGGCCCAGCCGTGACCGCCCTGGCCGGTACGCCCGCCCCCGCGCGGCCGGGCGGCCTGCTGCGGCACCGCGACTTCCGGCTGCTGTGGGCCGGGCAGACGGTCAGCGCGATCGGCAGCAACGTGACCGCCGTGGCGCTGCCGCTGGTCGCGGTGGCCGTGCTCGACGCGGACACCTTCCAGGTCGCGGTGCTCACCGCCGCCGCCTGGCTGCCCTGGCTGATCGTCGGGCTGCCCGCCGGCGCCTGGGTCGACCGGATCCGCCGCCGCCCGGTGATGATCGCCTGTGACCTGGTCTCGGCGGCGCTGTTCCTCAGCGTCCCCGCCGCCGCCCTGCTCGGCCTGCTCACCATCGGCCAGCTCCTGGTGGTGGCGCTCGGCGCCGGCCTGGCCCGGGTCTTCTTCGAGACCGCCGACCAGGTGTACCTGCCGATGCTGCTGCGGCCCGAGGAGGTGCCCGAGGGGAACGCGAAGCTGCACGCCACGCGGACCGCCAGCTACCTCGTCGGCCCCGGGCTGGCCGGACTGATCGCCCAGCTCGCCGGTGCGGTGACCGCGGTGCTGCTCGACGCGCTGAGCTTCCTGGTCTCCGCGCTGTGCCTCGGGCGGATCCGGGCGGTCGAAACCCGGCCCGGACGACCCGCCGCGGGCACCTCGCTGCGCCGCGAGGTCCTCGACGGGCTGCGGTTCGTGGTCCGCGACCCGTACCTGCGCGTGCTGACCGTGTTCGGGGCGGCCAGCAACATCGGGCTCACCGGCTACCAGGCCGTCCTGGTGGTGTTCCTGGTCCGCTCGGCCCAGCTGCCCGCCGGCCTGGTCGGCCTGCTGATCGGACTGGCGAGTGTGGGCGGCCTGGTCGGGGCCGGCCTGGCCACCGGGCTCGCCCGGCGCCTCGGCTCCG
>NZ_JBSGJR010000586.1:0-4231 GCF_053605645.1 Micromonospora sp. NPDC003776 | reverse complement strand
CGGCAGGGTGCCCGCCGGGCCGGGCGACTCGACCGCCTCGGTGGCCGCCGGGTCGCCGCCCAGCGCCGCCCAGGCGGTGCCGATCGCGTCGGCCGTCGACTGCTCCACGAGCCGATCATGTCACGACGGGCTCGGACGCCCGGGGGCTCTGTGGCGGATTGCGGCATTCCGCGGTTGCCTGCGGCGGTTTCACCGCAGGATGCCGCAGCCCGAGTGGATCATCCGCCGGCCGGCCCGGGTCCGGGCCGGCCGGGGGACCGCCGGCGCGGTGTCAGGCGATCGGCTTCCTGGTCTTCGTCGGCGACAGGGTCGGCGTCGGGTTGAGCGACGGCGACAGGGTCGGCAGCGGCGTCGGCCGGTCGCTCGGGCTCGGGCTCGGCCGGGACGGCGTCGGGCTCGGTGTGGGCCGCGCCGTCGGCGAGGGCGCGGAGGTGGTCGGGGCGGGTTGCGCCGGGGCGGTGGCGGTCGGGGCGTCGCCGGGGAAGGAGGGCTCGTCGAACCGGTACTTGTCCGGGTCGAGCTTCAGGGCGGCGGTGGCCTGCTCCATGAACTGTCGCCAGATCGGCCCGGGGCCGGTGGCGCCGTACACCTCGTAGCTGCCGTCCTTGGTCTTCAGCGGCTTGCCGTCGGTGGTGCCGAGCCAGACGGCGGAGGCCAGCGCGCCGGTCCAGCCGACCATCCAGGTGTGCACGTTCTGGGTGGTGCTCTGCCCCGCCTGCCAGGTGCCGGTCTTGCCGGCGGAGTCCCAGCCGTTGTCCAGCTTGGCCGCCTTCACCCGGCGCAGCGTCCAGTCGAGCTGGTTGATCGCCTCCTTGTCCAGGCCGAGGTCGGTCTCCTTGAGCTGCTCGGTGTAGACCTTCTCGTCGCCCTTGGTGACCGAGCGGACGAAGTGCGCCTCGGCGCGCTTGCCACCCGCGGCGAAGGTGGCCATCCCGTTGGCGTGGTCCTGCACGCTGATGCCGTACTGGCCGATGCCGACCTCGGTCGAGAACCGCTTGGCGACCTCCTCGGTCGGCTGGTCGCGCAGATCCACCCGCTGCGGCTGCGGGTTGCCCTTGACCGTCTCCCACATCGAGTTGACCCCGGCCCGCTTGGCCATGTCCATGACCTTCGCGATGCCCAGCTTCTCGGTCAGCTCGAAGTAGGTGACGTTCAGCGAGGCGACGGTGGCTTCCCAGAGGGCGCAGTCGGGCTGGCACGGGGCGTGCTCGGCGTTGCGGATCGGCCCGGCGGCGCTGTCCTTGGTCCGCCCGGACTCGGGGAACTCCTTGGTGTCCGGGGAGTCGAAGTGCTGCTTGACGGAGATCTTGTTCTCCACCGCGGTGGCCAGGTCGTACACCTTGAACGACGAGCCCGGGGGGTGCTGGCCGAAACCGCGCGCCTGCCCCTTCTCGTCGTAGTACCAGCCGGCGTAGTCGGCGCCGCTCGCGCCGCCGTTGCCGCCGTAGTAGCCCAGCACCCGGCCGGTGCCCGGCTCCACCGCGACCAGCGCGGCCTGCCAGTTCTTCGGCTGGTCGCGGACCGCCTCGGGGGCGGTGTCGCGGCGGATGTCGGCGGCGGCCTCCGCGGCGTCCTGGACCCGCTTGTCGATGGTCGTCACGATCTTGTAGCCGCCGTCGCGGATGACCTCGTCCGGCTTGCCCTTGAACTGCTCGGTCTGGCGCAGCTCGCTGAGCACGTGGTTGACCACCAGGCCGGCGGGGCGGTCGAGGCCGGACTGGCCGGCGTTCTTGTCGATCGGCTTCACGTCGTCCGGGTACGCCAGGTTCGCCGCCTCCTCGGACGTGAGGTAGCCCAGCTTCACCATGCCGTCGCGGATGTAGTTCCAGCGGTCGATCGAGTTCTGCTTGGCCCTCGGTCCGCGGGCCGGGTCGTAGCCGGGGGAGCCCTCGGGGTCGTTCGGGTCCGCCTCCGGCTGCTTCACCATCGCGCAGAGCACCATCGCCTCGGCCTTGGTCAGCTGCTGTGCCGCGGGCGCGTCCCGGCGCACCGTCTTGCCGAAGTACGTCTGCGCCGCCGCCTCGATCCCGTACGCGCCCCGCCCGAACGGCACGGTGTTCAGGTAGAAGCCGAGGATCTCGTCCTTGCTGTACTTGTCGTCGAGCTTCCAGGCGATGACCGCCTCGCGCAGCTTGCGGGAATAGGTCACCCCGCGCAGGTCGGCGGCGACCCGCGCGTACTGCTGGGTGATGGTGGAGGCGCCCTGCCGCTGCCCGCCGGTCAGGTTCGACCAGGCGGCGCGGAGCACGCCGGTGAAGTCCACGCCCTTGTTGGTCCAGAAGGTGCGGTCCTCCGCGGCGACGATCGCCTCCTTGGCGGAGTCGTTCATCTGGTCGTACGGGACGATGGTGCGGTTCTCCGCGCCGAGCTTCGCCAGCGGCGTGCGGCCGTCGGCGTAGTAGACGGTGGTCGACTCGGGCAGTTTGAGGTCGGTGGGGGTGGGCACGCTGTCGAAGTAGTAGCCCCCGGCCACCAGGCCGGAGCCGGCCAGCAGCGTGAAGACCGCCAGGAAGATCAGCAGACGGTGGCGGCGACGCTTCCGCCCCGGGGGGGCCGGGGTTGTGGAACCGTACGCGTTGTTGTTGTCACCGGTAGGAAGCACCCGCACCCGATACCCTCCGACTGCTCGGCCGAATCGTGTCCATGCTCGGCCTGCAGGCTAGCGGAGCTGCGCGGACACCGCCCGCGCCCGCCGTCCCCGGGTGTGGTGTTCCTCGCGCCACCCGGGTTCGCCGGCCGGGTTGCGCTCCGTGACCGGTCGACCACGGCACCGGGACGCGCCGGCCCGGGAACACCGCCGAAACATTGACAGTCGGGTGTGGACCCGGCACGCTCGGACGAGCTGCGGGAACGCTCCCACGTGTCGTTCCCCCGTCTGACCAGGAGCAATGACGTGGCCCTGACCTCCCTTCGCCGGCGCGCCGCGACCAGGCTCGCCGCCGCCGTGACCCTCGCCGCCGCGGTGGCCGTACCGGCCGCCCCGGCCGGCGCCGCTCTCCGCGACGATGCGACCTTCTACACCCCGCGTCCCGACCACGGAGCCGGCGAACAGATCGCCTCGCTCACCGCTGCCGGGCAGTACGAGCGGGCGGCCCAGCTGCGCGCGATGATCCGTACGCCTCAGGCCGTCTGGGTGACCGGCGGCTCCGGGCACTCGCTCACCCAGTCGATCAAGGCCGAGGTGCAGCGGGCGGCCGGCAAGAAGACCGTGCCCGTCCTGGTGGCGTACAACATCCCGTTCCGCGACTGCGCGCAGTACTCGGCGGGCGGCGCCACCTCCGTCGCCGAGTACGAGGCGTGGATCGACGCGTTCGCCGCCGGCATCGGCGACCACGAGGCGGTCGTGCTGCTGGAGCCGGACGGGCTGGGGATCATTCCCTGGTACACCACGATCAACGGCAGCCAGGAGTGGTGCCGACCGGCCGAGGCGGACCCGGCGACCGCCGCCAGCGACCGGTTCGCCATGCTCCGGCACGCCGTCGACGTGCTGACCGCCCTGCCCGATACCAGCGTCTACCTGGACGGCACGCACAGCGCCTGGCTCGGGGTCGGCGACATCGCTGACCGGCTGGTCAAGGCGGGAGTCGGCAAGGCGGACGGCTTCTTCCTCAACGTCTCCAACTACGAGACCACACAGCGGCAGCTCAAGTACGGCGACTGGATCTCGAAGTGCGTGTACTACGGCACCGCCGGCCCCGAGTGGGCCCGCGGCCACTTCGACTGGTGCGCCAGCCAGTACTACCCGGCCGACCCGGCCGACTTCAGCACCTGGGGCCGCACCGACGCCTGGTACGCCGAGAACGTCGGGGACGTGTCGGCCGACCGGCCGGCCCACTTCGTGGTCGACACCAGCCGCAACGGCCAGGGCCCGTGGACCCCGCCGGCCGGGGTGTCCTGGCCCGACCCGCAGACCTGGTGCAACCCGCCGGGCCGGGGCCTGGGCCTGCGCCCCACCACCGCCACCGGTGACCCGCTCGCCGACGCCTTCCTCTGGGTCAAGACCCCCGGCCAGTCCGACGGGCAGTGCGACCGGGGCACCGGCACCGGGCACGACCCGGCCCGGGGCGGGATCGCCGACCCGGCCGCCGGGGCCTGGTTCCCCGAGCAGGCACTCGAACTGGTGACGTACGCCGATCCGCCGCTGCGCTGACCGGCGACGAGCGGGGGCGGTCCCGGTGGGGGCCGCCCCCGCTCCCCGTTCCGCGGCCGGACCCGGGCGCGCTCAACGCAG
>NZ_JBSGJR010000585.1:0-4240 GCF_053605645.1 Micromonospora sp. NPDC003776 | reverse complement strand
TCCGCCGCCGCGACGGCGGTCCGGTCCGGGACCGCGGTCCGGAGATCACCGAGCTGGTCCCGGCCGCCCGGACCGCCGCCCACATCCTCGCCACCCAGGGGACACCGCTGTCCCGCAAGGGACTGGCCCGGCAACTCCGCGCGGACGGGCGCCACCTGTCCAACGCCACCGCCTCAGCGCTCGCGCGCGTCTTGCGCGCCGAGGCCATCCCACCGGGCCGCGGCCCCAGCAGCGCCGAACCTGTCACGTCGGGAGGCCGCGTGACAGACCGACAACCGGCAACTTCTGTCAGACCACGCCGTCCCGGTCAGACCAGTGCCTGTCAGGAAGCCGCCTCCTGACACGACCTGACCCGGCCTGTCAGAGCCAACACCATCCCACGCGCCACGGCGCTCGCCGCCAGTGCGCCTATGGCTCCTGCACCCGCATCCCGACCATTCAAGGAGCGACGAGCATGCTGACCCAACTCACGAATCCCACCAGCGCTGTCACCGACCCGCATCACCCGCCCTCACACACCACGGCCACGGCGTGCGGCCGGCCGTGTCGGTGTCGGTGTCGATCCCCGGTTCACCGTCCGCCTTGATACTGACCCCCAAGCCGACCCCTCGTACTGGCTGACAGCCCAGGTCAGGGCCGCTGCCAGCGGCGCCGACGGGTTCCCGACACACACCCATGTGTGGGGTGTCCCCCAGGGGCCGCCTATGCGTAACCCACTGTCGGCGTCGGATCCGCTGCTGCGCCTACAGGCCAGCATCACCGCCCGCGACGACCGCCTCCTGGGCTGGCTCTACGACCATGGACTACTGACCACCGACCAGATCGCCGCGGCCCTGTTCCCGTCCCTGGATTTCGCGCAACGCCGGCTCCGCCGCCTCACCGTCCTCCGCGCGGTGGGCAGGTTCCGACCCAACAAACCCGACGGCGGCTCCTACCCCTACCACTAGGTCCTGGACCAACTCGGCTACAGCCACGTCCACGGCCAACGCGGACTCGGACAACCACGCCGGGAACGGCGCCGCAAGCAGTCCCTCACGTCGCGCCCCACCTGCCCCATCTGCTCGGCGGCAACCAGGTCTTCATCGACCTCGCCGCCCACGCCCGCACCCATCCCGGCAGCCATCTGGACCGCTGGCAGCCCGCCTCCGCTTTCCACGACCCGGGCGTGTTCTACCGAGAGGGCGGGGATCCGCAGATCATCTCCCGCGGTCCGAGCGGCTTGCCCCGCCCGGACGGGGCTGGGGTGTGGACCGAGCAGGACCGGTCGGTGCCGTTCTTCCTCGAATACGACACCGGCGCCGTCGTGCTGCCGGTCACCGCCGGCCGGGCGGTGTTGGTCGACGCAGGCCCAGGGCCATCCGACGTGGACGGCTGCCTGTGCCGGCTCGGCGTACGGCAGGTGCCGTTGCTTGGTCAGCCACTTCTACGCCGAGCGTGTGGGTGAGATCGCCGGGGTGTTCCGGGGCCGGCGGGTGAGCGAGGTGGTGACCCGGCGTAGGTCGAAGCCGCAGTGGGGCCTTGCCCAGGTAAGCGACGCCGCACGCGACGGTGGGGCCGCTCTGCGCCGGTGGGCTGGCGCTGGCGGGCCCGGGGGAGTGGGGCTGGCCGCCCTTGGTCCGCCCTACCCGTTGCGCGGCAGCCGGTCGGATCCGAACGACAACTCGTTGGTGCTGGCGGCGACCGTCGCCGGGGTACGCATCCTGCTGGCCGGCGACGCCGAGACGGAGGAGCAGCGGGCGCTGTTGGAGACCGGCCCGGCCGGCGCGTTCTGGGCCCACGTGCTGAAGGTCGCACACCACGGCTCGGCGTACCAGGACCCGGAGTTTCTGGCCGCGATCCGGCCGGCGGTCGCGCTGGTGTCGGTGGGCGCGGGCAACGACTACGGGCACCCGAACGCGGCCCTGCTCGACCGGCTGCGCCGCGGTGGTGCCCGGGTGCTGCGGACCGACACGTCGGGCGACGTGGCCGCCGTACGTGACGGGCCGGGGCTGGCGGTGGTGGCGCGGGGCCTCGGGCCGGGGCGTCGGGCCGCTCCGCGCGCCGACCAGTCTTGCGGGGATAGCAGGCAGATCGAATCAAATGTCTGGATTCGCGCTGACTGCGGGCTGTGCCGTCACAGTCCTCGATGACCAGGCACGATCGGGTCGGAGCGCGTGCGAGTATGGGCGACGTGACCCCCGCCAGCCTGCCCCCTATTCTGCTCGTCCTCGGCGACGAAGAGCTGCTCGCCACGCGAGCGGTCACCGAAGCCGTCGCCCGCGCCCGCAGCGTCGACCCCGACGTCGACGTCCGGGAATACCAGGCCGGCTCGCTGACGGTGGGCGAGATCGCCGAAATGCTCAGCCCCTCGCTCTTCGGTGGGCGGCGGGTGCTGGTGCTCCGCTCCGGCCAGGACGCGCGCAAGGACCTCGTCGCCGCGCTGCTGGACTACGCCAGGAACCCCGACCCCGAGGTGCAACTCGTGGTGCTGCACCTCGGCGGGGCGAAGGGGAAGGCGTTCGCCGACGGGCTGCGGGCCGCGGGCGCGGCCGTCGTGCCGGCGGCGAAGCTCAAGGGGCACCGGGAGCGGGTCGCCTTCGTGCGGGACGAGATCCGCCGCAGCGGGGGCAAGTGCACCGAGGACGCGGCGGAGGCGCTGATCGCCGCCGTCGGCACCGACCTGCGGGAGCTGGCCGCCGCCTGCTCGCAACTGGTCGCCGACACCGACGGCCGGATCGGGGCGGACACGGTGGCCCGCTACTACAAGGGCCGGGTCGAGGTGAGCGGCTTCACCGTCGCCGACGCCACGATGGTCGGTGACGTCCCCGCCGCCCTGGAGGCGTTGCGCTGGGCGCTGCACGTCGGCGTCGACCCCGTGCCGATCGCCGACGCGCTCGCCGACGGCGTCCGTACCGTGGCCCGGGTCGCCTCAGCCGGGCGGGGCAGCCCGTACCAGCTGGCGAGCAGCCTCGGCATGCCGGCCTGGAAGATCGAGCGGGCGCAGCGGCAGGGGCGCGGCTGGACGCCGGAAGGCCTGGTCGAGGCGATGCGGGCGGCCGCCGAGTGCAACGCGGCCGTCAAGGGCGGCGCCGACGACCGGGCGTACGCGCTGGAACGGGCGGTGTTCTCTGTGACGGCGGCCCGGCAGGGCGGCAGCCGGTGACCCGATCCCAGTCCTGGGCGACCGTGCCGACGGATGACGAGCGGTACCGGCCGCTCTACGCCCGGGTGCTGGGGCTGCGCTTCGTCAACCCGGGCGGGATCCTCTGCTTCCTCTTCTTCGAAGGGGCGGTGGCGCTCGCCGTGCTGCTCGCCCTCGCCGAGCTGGTGAGCTGGTGGGCGGTGCTGGTTCTGCCGGTGGTGGTGGCGGCGATGGTCAAGCTCAACGACGTGGTCGCCGAGCTGGTCATCCGGAGCGCGGCGCAGGTGCCGGAGCAGGAACGGGACCGTTTCCGCCGGCAGATGGAGCCGGTGGTCGGGCGGGCGGCGGTGCCCTCGACCGCCCGCGCGCTGCCGAGCGGGGCCGTCGCGCCGGACCACCCGCCGTCAAGCATGACCGCCCCCGTCGACCCGGCGCTTCGGGCGCTCGACTACGGGGAGCAGTCGCTGCACCCCCAGCAGGGATCCCCGCTGGACTGACCGGACCCACCCCGACCGGTCCCGCTGACCGGCCGTCAGCCGCTCGGGCGCGATCAAGAGCCGCAGGAGCTGCCCCGAGATTGCGGCCTCCCGGCGTGGTGGAGGCAGCGAACGCAGATAGCCGGAAGCCCCGGGGGTGGTGCCCCGGGGCTTCCGGTCAGGTCTGAGGGCGCTCGTCAGGCCGAGAACGAGGCGACGCGCTTGGCGATCGCCGACTTCCGGTTGGCCGCCTGGTTGGCGTGGATGACACCCTTGCTGGCAGCCTTGTCCAGCTTGCGGGTGGCCTCCCGCATGAGGGTGGTGGCCTTCTCGGTGTCGCCGGCCTCGGCAGCCTCGTTGAACTTCCGGATGGCGGTCTTCAGCGACGACTTGACCGACTTGTTACGCAGCCGGCGCTTCTCGTTCTGCCGGTTGCGCTTGATCTGGGACTTGATGTTCGCCACGCGACAGCCTCGTCTTGATAGCTCGGGTTGGTCTGCTTTCGCGCACGACGAGCATGCGTCATCGCCGCGCGAAAAGCCAGGTTACCAGGTCGGCCCGGACGAGCCAAAACGGCTCGGGCAGCCCCGGCCCGGCCTGCCCCCGGCCGGCGCCGGCCTCCCCGCGCCAGCCTGCACCCATC
>NZ_JBSGJR010000584.1:0-4241 GCF_053605645.1 Micromonospora sp. NPDC003776 | reverse complement strand
GGAGCGTCCCCGGCCCGCGTCCGTTCTCAGAGCATGGGACGACCGACCACCGAGGCGACAAGGCGGGCAAACTCCTCCAGCCGGGCGATCTGCCCCGCCCCGCCGTCGTCCAGGGTCTTGCCGAAGCGCAGCGCGTCGTGCCGGGGCGCGCCGACCACCTCGTCGCCGGGCGGGGCCTCGTCCAACGAGGTGAGCAGCAGGTAGACGTCGATGCTGTCGACCCGGACCGCGCCGGTGTCACTGCGGGTCAGCCGCCGCCGGCAGCCGACCTCGGTGACGGTGGAGACCGGCACCACCCGCAGCGACGAGGTCATCGACCCCGGCGGCCCCTCCCCCGGCGGCACGTCCTCGCCGTGCCAGAGGATCAGCCGGCTGCCGTCGCAGACGACGACCTCCTGCCAGACGCCGTTGACCTCGTTGACGAAGCGCTCCAGGGTGAAGCCGAGCACCGAGGCCCCGCGCAGCACGCCGCCGAGGGCGTCCAGGGCGATGTCGGGGTCGCGCAGGTAGGCCCGGGCGGCCGACTCCAGGTCCGCGTAGGGCGACCAGTCGGGGAAGACCGCGGGCAGGTCGCCGTTGCCGTAGCCGGGGCTGCTCACGCCGCCGCCTCCGCCCGCCCGTCGGCGGGGCGCGACCCCGCCGCCATGAGCTGCATGATCGGCTCGCTCCACTCGCTCACGCCAGCGCCTCCCGGTGTTCCCGCCGCTGCCGGTCCCGCCCGACGGGGCGCCCACCGCGCGCCCCGAGCCGTCCCCTCATGCCACGTCTCCGCCCGTCCGCCGTCGCCGCCGGGACACATGATCCACCCGCGCGCACCCGACCGCGCCGGGGGGTCACGGCTGGTCCGGCTCCGGCTGCGCCTCGGCCGCCGCCTGCCGGGCCGCCTCCGCCTCCCGCAGTGCCTGCCGGCGCTGGACGTACGCCTCGGTGCCCTTGCTGGGCTTGCGCCGCCGCGGCGGCGCCGTCACCCCGGGGGCGAGCTTGCGCGCGGAGACGAGGAACGCGGTGTGCGCGATCATGCGGTGGTCGGGGCGGACGGCCAACCCCTCGGCGTGCCAGTCGCGCACCAGCGACTCCCAGGCCCGCGGCTCGGTCCAGCCACCCCGCTCACGCAGAGCCTCGACCAGCTCGGACAGCTGTGGCGTGGTGGCCACGTACCCGATGAAGACGCCGCCGGGCACGAGCGCCCGCTCGACCATGTCGAGGGTCTCCCACGGGGTGAGCATGTCCAGGATGATCCGGTCGAAGCCGGTCTCCGGGCAGTCGGCGACGTCGCCGACCTGCAGCCGCCAGGCCGGGTGCGGGCCGTTGAAGAACGCCTCGACGTTGCGCCGGGCGATCTGGGCGAAGTCCTCACGGACCTCCCAGGAGTGCAGTTCGCCCTCGGTGCCGACGGCGCGCAGCAGGGAGCAGGAGAGCGCGCCGGAGCCGGCGCCCGCCTCGAGGACCTTCGCGCCGGGAAAGATGTCGCCCATGGCGACGATCTGCGCGGAGTCCTTCGGGTAGATCACCTGGGCACCGCGCGGCATGGAGAGCACGTAGTCCGACAGCAGCGGGCGCAGGGCCAGGAAGGCGGTGCCGCCGCCGGCGGTGGTGACCACGCTGCCGTCGGGCAGGCCGATCAGGGTGTCGTGCTTGAGGATCCCCCGGTGGGTGTGGAACTCCTTGCCGGGCTCCAGCGTCACGGTGTGCATGCGCCCCTTGGGGTCGGTCAGCTGCACCCGGTCGCCGGGCCGGAACGGCCCGCGGTGCACGGGAGGCAGCGCCGGGACGGTGGAGGTATCTGCGGTCACGTGTTCGTCTTCCGTTTGGGTTCCAGGAGCTCAGCCAGATCCGCGATGTGCAGAACGCCGACGACATCTTCGCCTGAGGTCACGACGTACTGTGCGCCCGGGTGGCTGCGCACGGTCTCCAGCACGTGCTCGCCGTCGGCGCCGACCGGCAGCGCGGGCAGGCCGGCCAGGTCGTGGGAGACCGCGTCCACGGCGAGCCACGGCCGCCGGTCCGGGGGTACGGCCGCGGCGCGGGCCGGGTCGACCAGGGCGACGGGCCGGCCGGCGCCGTCGACCACGGTGAGCGCGGGCCGGGGCGCGGGGATCTCGGCGCGTCGGCGCTGCGCCTCGGCCAGCGGGGTGCCGCTGGGCACCGGGAGCAGCGGGCGGGCCAGCCGGGCCAGGTCGACCAGGGGGAGCCGGCGGCTGATCCGGGCCAGCCGAATGGACTGGCCGGCGCCGCGCCACAGGGTGACGGCGACCAGCAGCATCAGCGGCAGGGCGAGCGGGGCGACGGCCCGACGCAGGGTGAGCAGCACCACCAGGGCCAGCGTGACCACCGCGACGAGGCGACCGATCCAGCCGGCCACCTCGGTGCCCCGGTGCCGGTCGCGAGTGAGCGCCCACAGCGCGGCGCGCAACGCCCGGCCGCCGTCCAGCGGCAGCCCGGGCAGGCTGTTGAAGACGGCGACCACGACGTTGCACACGGCCAGCTGGAAGGCGAGCTGGTGGGCAAGGGTGCCGGGGGGCAGCGCCATGGTCGCGGCCACGGCGGCCCCGCCGAGGACCGCGGAGACCGCCGGGCCGGCGAGCGAGACGAGCAGGTCGATCTTGGGGCTGGGGGCGTCCCGGTCCATCTCGGTGTACCCGCCGAGCAGTTCCAGGGTGATCCCGCGCACACCGATGCCGTACCGGCGGGCGGTCAGCGCGTGCCCCAGCTCGTGCAGCAGCACCGAACCGAGCAGGGAGACCGCGAAGCCGAGGCCGACCAGGTAGCCGCCGAGGTGGCCCAGGTCGAGCTGGCGGCGGGCGAGCGACGCGTACAGGACGGTGACGACCGCGGTGAGCAGCAGCATCGAGGCGTCCACCCGCAGCGGCACGCCGCCGACCCGGGCGACGGTCAGCCGGGTACGGCGACGCGGCCGGGTCCTCTGCTCCACCCGGTCGATGCTACGCGGGGCGGATCATGCCCCGGTGCGGCGACGACAGCCCTGTCACACCGGTGCCCTAACCTTCCGGACATGACGGCGGAACCGGTGATCGACGCGCAGGAAACCCCGACACCCAGAGTGCGGGCGTCGCTGTCGCCGTCGCGGGCGGCGGACTTCAAGACCTGCCCGCTGCTCTACCGTTTCCGCAGCATCGACCGGCTGCCCGAGCGACCGACCGTGGAGCAGGCCCGGGGCACGCTGGTGCACGCGGTGCTGGAGCGGCTGTTCGACCTGCCGGCGGCGGCGCGGACCCCGCAGTCGGCCGGCGACCTGGTCGCCCCGCAGTGGGACCGGCTGGTCACCGAGCAGCCGGAGCTGGCCACCCTGTTCGCCGACGGTGACGCCGCGGGGGTGGCCGACTTCCTCCGCTCCGCCGCGGGCCTGCTGGAGGGCTACTTCTCGGTGGAGGACCCGCGCCGGTTGGAGCCGGCCGAGCGGGAGGCGTTGATCTCCGCGGTGGTCGACGAGGAGCTGCTGATCCGGGGCTACCTGGACCGGCTCGACGTGGCCCCGGACGGCGCGCTGCGGGTGGTCGACTACAAGACCGGCGGGGCGCCGCGGGAGGCGTTCGAGGCACGCGCCCTGTTCCAGCTCAAGTTCTACGCCCTGGTGCTGTGGCGCACCCGCGGCGTGGTGCCCCGAGTGCTGCGGCTGCTCTACCTCAAGGACGCCGAGGTCTGCGACTACACGCCAGACGCCGACGAGCTGGTGCGGTTCGAGCGCACGGTGGTGGCGCTGTGGCAGGCGATCGAGCAGGCCACCACGCGGCAGGATTTCCGTCCCCGGCCCAGCCGGCTCTGCGACTGGTGCAGCCACCAGGCGCTCTGCCCCAGCTTCGGCGGCACCCCGCCGCCGTTCCCGGCCGCCGGCCCCGGTGACCCGCTGACGGACGCCCGGTCCCGGCCGGTCGCCCCCGGGGCGGACGAGTGAGCCTCCTCCCTGAGGAGGAGGCGGGGTTCAGCGTCACCGACGACGGGTCGCGCCGGGGGGCGGCTAGCGTCGTGGCATGACCAACCGGGTGCGCGTGTGGGCGCGTCGCCGCCCGCTGGCCACCGATGCCGCGTTCGCACTCGCGCTGGTCCTGGTGGAGGCGGCGTTCCTGCTGCTGGCGCCGCGCGAGCTGCGGCCCGCGCAGCTCGGGTCGGCGCTGGGCTGGAGCGTCCTGTCCGCCGCCAGCTCGACCTGGGCCACCTCGGCGGCTACCTGGTCGGCCTCGGCTTCGCGGTCTCCCTGCTCGGTTCGGTGCTGCTGCACGAGC
>NZ_JBSGJR010000583.1:0-4260 GCF_053605645.1 Micromonospora sp. NPDC003776 | reverse complement strand
TTCCGCCCCCGCACCGGCGGCCGCGACCTGGTCACCACCCCGCCCGCCCCGACCGCCGTGGGCCGGGCCGCCACCGTCCCGATGCCGGTCGCCGGCGCCGCCGCCGTCCGGGGGGTGGCCAGCGTCCGGCCGCCCGGCGCCGCGGTGCTGACGCCCAGCACCGCCCGGGTACGCCCCGCCGACGCCCCGGCGCTGCCGCAGACCACCGCCACCGGGCTGCCCCGGCGCACCCGGGGCGGTCAGCTCCCCGCACCCTTCCCCACCACCGCGGTGCCGCTCCGCCCCGAGGCGGACCTGCTCGACCCCGAGGTGGTACGCGCCCGCCTGTCCGCCCTCGCCGAGGGCGTGGCCAGCGCGACGCGCCGTGCCCCGCACACCACACCCACCGGGAGAACCCAATGACCCCATCCGTGACCGCCGGACTCGACTGGCTGCTGGCGAACTTCGCCGAGCGGGTGCCGGACGTGTCGCACGCCCTCGCGGTGTCCGAGGACGGGCTGCGGCTGGCCGCCTCGCCGGACCTCTCCTCCGACCAGGTGGACCAGCTCGCCGCGGTGATCAGCGGCCTGGCGAGCCTGACCGTGGGCGCCGCCCGGCTGATGTCGGCGGGCCGGGTACGCCAGCAGATCGTCGACATGGACGGCGGCGTGCTGCTGGTGATGGCGGTCGGCGAGCGGGCGCTGCTCGGCGTGCTCGCCGCCCCCGGCTGCGACCTGGGCCAGATCGGTTACGAGACGGCCACGCTGGTCCAGCGGGTGGCCGAGGCACTGGAGCCGGCGGTCCGCCAGTGACCCGTCGCCCCCTGCGGCTGGTGGCGGCGCTCCTGCTGGCCGCCGTCGTCGCGGGCTGCGGCTCGGCGCAGGCCGGTCCGCAGGCGTGGCACGGCGGGCGGATCTTCCTCGCCACCGGCAACACCACCGGCGTCTACTACCAACTCGGCGGCGGCTACGCCGATGTGATCAGCCGGCACCTGCCCGGGTACGAGGCCCGGGCCGAGCCGACCGGCGCGTCGGTGGAGAACATCAACCGGTTGGCCGGCGGCGACATGGAGGTCGCCTTCAGCCTGGCCGACACGGCGGCGGACGCGGTCGCCGGCCGGGGCGCGTTCGACGGGCAGGCGCAGCCGGTCCGGGCCCTCGCGCGGATCTACAGCAACTACACCCACGTGATCGTCCGGGCCGACGGCAAGATCGCCAGCTTCGCCCAGTTGCGCGGCAAGCGGGTCTCCACCGGTTCCCCGAAGTCGGGCACCGACATCATCGCCGGCCGGCTGCTGACCGCCGCCGGGATCGACCCCGACCGGGGCATCCAGCGGCTCAACCTGTCGCTGCCGGAGACGGTGAAGCGGATGCGGGCGGGCAGCCTGGACGCGATGTTCTTCTCCGGTGGCCTGCCCACCCCGGGCATCAAGGACCTGCTCGCCAGCGCGCCCGGCCGGTTCCGGCTGCTGCCCATCGCCGACCTGATCGAGCCGCTCGCCGCCCGCTACGGCACGGGCTACACCACCTCGACGCTGCCGAAGGAGGTCTACGGCACGCCGGACGCCACCCCGACCATCACCGTGTCGAACGTGATCCTGGTGCGCGCGGACATGCCGGACCAGCTCGCGTACGACCTGACCCGGCTGCTCTTCGCGTACCAGGGTGAACTGATCAAGGTGCACCCGGAGGCGGGCAACTTCACCCGGGAGAGCGCGGCGCGCACCGACCCGATCCCGCTGCACCCGGGCGCCAGCCGGTACTACCGCAACGGTTAGACGTCGGCGGGGACGGTGGCGGCCCGGGCCGCGGCGACCAGCCGGTCCGTCTCGGCGGCCACCGCCTCGTCGTCGGCCGGCGTGCCCGCGTCGTAGCGGACCGTCCAGGTCAGCCCGTCCACGCCGGGGACCCGGCGGGCGGCGATCCGGCCGGCGCCGCCGGGCACCGGGTGGTGCGCGGTGTACGCCACCGAGCGGGTGACCCGCGCCCGCACCTGGTGCGGCAGGTCGCCCGGGTCGAGCAGCAGGTAGGTCTCGGCGGGGAGGTCCGCCACCACGAGGTAGCCGTCCCGCTCGGTGACCCGCTCGGCCGGGGTGACGGTCAGCTCCCGGCCGGACCAGACCGCCTTGAGGATGTCGTGCCAGCCGATCCGGTGCGCCCGGCCGGGCAGCCAGAGCCCGAGGTTGCTGGCCACCACCACGCCGTCGCCCTCGCCGTTGCCGGCGGCGGCCCAGGCGAGCACCCGCTCGTCGGCGGCCAGCGGCGGCCGGTCGGCGGGTGGCAGCTTGGGCTTGCGGGTGAACAGTCCCATCACAGTCCTCCGGCGGCCTGCTCGCGCAACGCCCGGGCGTGCTGCTCCAGCGAGAGCAGTTCCCCGAAGAGCGCGAAGTACTCGTCCTTGTTGCTCACCGGGTTGATCCGCTGGATCTTCGACTTGAGGTCCTTGATCCGGCCGGTGACGGAGCCCCACTGGAGCCGGGCCATGGTGATCGAGACGTACCGGGGGTCGGGCTCGCCGTCGATGCGCAACGGCTCGACCGCCAGCTCGCCGACGAGCGCCTGGGCGGCCAGGTCGTCGCACGCGTCCCGGACCTGCTCGATCCAGACCGCGCCGCCGGTGGCGGTCGCCGCCCCGCCCGCGGCCGCGATCGCGGCGCGGAGCGCCTGGTGCACCGGGTGCCGGTATTCCGCCGCCTCGACCGCGTCGAACATCGGGCCGGCCAGCACCGGCTCCTGGAGGGCGAGCTTCAACGCCTCCCGCTCGACCATCGACCGCGGGCTGTCCACCGTGGGGGCGGCCGGACCGGGGCGGCCCGGGGCGCCCGCCTCGCCGGTCGGCTGCCCCGACCCGGCGGCCAGCACCGCGCGCTGCACCGGCTCGATCTCCATGCCGAGGTCGCCGGCGAGCTTGCGGACGTACTCCGGGCGCTTCTCCCGGTCCTTGATCTTGGCGACCAGCGGGGCGGCCCGGCGCATCGCCTCCACCCGGCCGTCGACCGTGTCCAGGTCGTACCGGTTGATCACGTGCCGGAGCGCGAAGTCGACCAGCGGCTCGCGGCGGGCGACCAGGTCGCGGACCGCCAGGTCGCCCTTGGCCAGCCGCAGCTCACACGGATCCATGTTGTCCGGGCTGACCGCGATGAAGGTACGCCCGACGAAGCGCTGGTCGTCCTCGAAGGCGCGCAGTGCGGCCTTCTGGCCGGCGGCGTCCCCGTCGAAGGTGAAGATGATCTCGCCGGCCCGCTCGTCGCTGTCGAAGAGCACCCGGCGCAGCACCCCGATGTGGTCGCCGCCGAACGCGGTGCCACAGGTCGCCACGGCGGTCGGCACGCCAGCGAGGTGGCAGGCCATCACGTCGGTGTAGCCCTCGACCACGACCACCTTGCCCTGCTTGGCGATCTCCCGCTTGGCCTGGTCGATGCCGTAGAGCACGTGCGACTTCTTGTAGATCGGGGTCTCGGGGGTGTTCAGGTATTTCGGGCCGTCGTCGTCGTCGAAGAGCTTGCGGGCGCCGAACCCGATCACGTCCCCGGTGAGGTCGCGGATCGGCCAGAGCAGCCGCCGCCGGAACCGGTCGATCAGGCTGCCGGAGCGGGACGGCCGGGACAGCCCGGCGGTTACCAGCTCGTCGTGGCTGAAGCCCTGCAGGCGCAGGTGCTTGGTGAGCAGGTCCCAGGCGTCCGGGGCGAAGCCGCAGCCGTACCGCTCGGCGGCGGCGCGGTCGAAGCCGCGCTGGGCGAGGAACTCGCGGGCGGGCCGGGCGCGGGCCGTGGTGAGCTGCCCGCGGTAGAACTCGACGGCGGCGGCGTGCGCGGCGACCAGCCGCTGCCGCTGCCCCTGCTGGGGCCGCTGCCGGGGCGCGGACCTGTCGTCCTCGACGTACCGGAGCTGGATGCCGGCGCGGGCGGCGAGCCGCTCGACGGACTCGACGAAGCTGAGGTGCTCGGCGTCCATCAGGAACTTGATCGCGTCGCCGCCGGCGCCGCAGCCGAAGCAGTACCAGACGTTGCGGGCCGGGGAGACGTTGAACGACGGGCTCTTCTCGTCGTGGAACGGGCACAGGCCCTTGAGGTTGCCGCCGCCGGCCGACTTGAGCGTCACCGTGTCGGAGATGACCTCGGCGATGGAGCTGCGCTCGCGGACCAGCGCGATGTCCTCGTCCCGGATCCGCCCCGCCATCTCCGCCACCTCCTCGGCGTACATCCTGCCCTGCCGGACCGACGATCCGGCGGTCGGGGGGACGGGCGTGTGGCGGACGCCGCCCCGGCCGCTGCGCCGGGGC
>NZ_JBSGJR010000582.1:0-4271 GCF_053605645.1 Micromonospora sp. NPDC003776 | reverse complement strand
GTGGCTACCGCGGCGGTCCCGGTGGCGGCGGCGGTGGCGGTGGCTACCGCGGCGGTCCCGGTGGCGGCGGCGGTGCCGGCGCGGGTGCCGGTGGCGGTTTCCGTCCCGGTGGTCCGGCCGGTGGCGCCGGTCGTCCGGGTGGCGGCGGTCGTGGCCGTGGCGGCGGCGCTGCGGGTGCCTTCGGGCGTCCGGGTGGCAAGCCGACCCGTGGCCGCAAGTCCAAGAAGCAGCGCAGACAGGAGTTCGACAACCTGTCGGCCCCGACCATGTCCTCGGGTGCTCCCCGCGGTCAGGGTCAGGTCGTCCGGCTGTCCCGTGGCGCCTCGCTGTCGGACTTCGCCGACAAGATCAACGCCAACCCGGGTTCGCTGGTCCAGGAGATGTTCAACCTGGGCGAGATGGTGACCGCGACCCAGTCGTGCTCCGACGACACCCTGCTGCTGTTGGGTGAGCACCTCGGCTTCGACGTGCAGATCGTCAGCCCGGAGGACGAGGACCGCGAGCTGCTCGCGCAGTTCAACATCGACCTCGACGCCGAGGTCGCGGCGGAGCGCCTGGTCAGCCGTGCGCCGGTGGTGACCGTCATGGGTCACGTCGACCACGGTAAGACCAAGCTGCTCGACGCGATCCGCAAGGCGAACGTCGTGGCCGGCGAGGCGGGCGGCATCACCCAGCACATCGGTGCCTACCAGGTGCACGTCCCGCACGAGGGCGTCGACCGCGCGGTGACCTTCATCGACACCCCGGGTCACGAGGCGTTCACCGCCATGCGTGCCCGTGGTGCCCAGGTCACCGACATCGTGATCCTCGTGGTCGCGGCCGACGACGGCGTCATGCCGCAGACCATCGAGGCGCTCAACCACGCCAAGGCGGCGGACGTGCCGATCGTGGTCGCGGTCAACAAGGTCGACAAGCCGGAGGCGAACCCGGACAAGGTCCGCCAGCAGCTGACCGAGTACGGCCTGGTCGCCGAGGAGTACGGCGGCGAGACCATGTTCGTCAACGTGGCCGCGAAGCCCGGCATCGGCATCGAGGAGCTCCTCGAGGCCGTGCTGCTGACCGCCGACGCGTCGCTGGAGCTGACCGCTCCGATCGACGGGCCGGCGCAGGGTGTCGCGATCGAGGCGCACCTGGACAAGGGCCGTGGCGCGGTGGCGACCGTGCTGGTGCAGAAGGGCACCCTCCGGGCCGGCGACTCGATCGTCGCCGGTGGGGCGCACGGCCGGGTCCGGGCCATGCTGGACGAGAACGGCAAGCCGGTCGACGAGGCCGGTCCGGCGCGTCCGGTCATGGTGCTCGGTCTGACCACGGTGCCGGGAGCGGGTGACACCTTCCTGGCCGCCGAGGACGACCGGACCGTGCGGCAGATCGCCGAGCAGCGGCAGGCGCGACGGCGGGCGGCGGCATTCGCCAACTCCCGTGGCCGGGCCACCCTCGAGACGCTCATGGAGCAGCTCAAGGAGGGCGAGAAGACCTCGCTCAACCTGGTGCTCAAGGGCGACGTCTCCGGTTCCGTGGAGGCCCTCGAGGACGCGCTGTTCAACCTCGACATCCCGGAGGAGGTCCAGCTTCGGATCATCCACCGGGGCGTGGGTGCGATCACCGAGAGCGACGTCATGCTCGCGAGCGCCTCGTCCGAGGCGGTCACGATCATCGGCTTCAACGTGCGGGCCGCCAACAAGGTCCGCGAGATCGCCGACCGCGAGGGCGTGGAGATCCGGTACTACACGGTCATCTACCAGGCCATCGAGGAGATCGACGCCGCGCTCAAGGGGCTGCTCAAGCCGGAGTACGAGGAGGTCGAGCTAGGCACCGCGGAGATCCGCGACGTCTTCCGCTCGTCCAAGATCGGCAACATCTCCGGCTGTATCGTCCGGTCCGGCCTCATCCGCCGCAACGCCAAGGCGCGGCTGCTGCGGGACGGGGCGGTCGTGGCGGACAACCTCACGATCAGCTCCCTCAAGCGGTTCAAGGACGACGCGACGGAGGTCCGCGAGGGCTTCGAGTGTGGTCTGACGCTGGGCGGTTTCAACAACGTCCAGGTCGGCGACATCATCGAGACCTTCGAGATGCGGGAGAAGCCGCGCGCCTGAGCGGTGTGAACGACCGGCGGCGGCCGGGGCCTGCGGGCCCCGGCCGTCGCCGTTTCCGCAGGCTGCGACAATCTCCGGCGTGCTCAGGTACGCGCTGCTTCTCGCCCCGTCCGCCAACCGCGTCTACGCCGACGCCGCCGGCCGGCTGGCCCGCGCCGAGCTGGAGATCTTCGCCGGGGCGGGAGTGCTCGACGTGGCACCCGTGGACGCCGCCACGGAGCGGATCGGCGGGGTGGAGTATCTGACCTTCGCCGCCCCGGAACCCGGCCCGAGCCCGCGCGACCTGGCCTACCTGGCCAACCTGTCGGCGGCGTACGTGCTGTTCGAGCGGGTGGGCGACGACCTGTTGCGCCCGGTGCCGCTGTCTCCCCTCGCCCGGTACGACTCCGACCTGATCACCATCCCCAAGTACGCCGGCAAGACCAACGAGCAGTTCACCCGGCTGCTGCTCAACGCCACCCTGCTCGCCTCCGCCTCGGCCGGCGCGCTGCTGGACCGGCAGCTGGTGGTCCTCGACCCGCTCTGCGGCCGGGGGACCACCCTCAACCAGGCCCTCATGTACGGCTACGACGGCATCGGCGTCGAGCACGACGGCAAGGACGTCGACGCGTACGCGGCGTTCCTGCGTACCTGGCTGCGGCGCAAGCGGCTCAAGCACACCGCCGAGACGGTGCCCGTGCGCCGCGACCGCAGGCTGGTCGCCCGGCGCTTCGAGGCGGTGCTCGCCCCCTCCCGGGACGAGCATCGGGCCGGGGCCACCCAGCGGGTCACCGTGCTGCACGCCGACACCACCCGGGTTCGGGAGGTGCTCCGGCCCCGCTGCGCCGACGTGATCGTGACCGATGCCCCGTACGGGGTGGCCCACGGCAGCCGTACCGAGCAGGGCCTGTCCCGCAGCCCCCTCGATCTGCTCACCGCCGCCGTGCCGGTCTGGCGGGAGCTGCTGCGTCCCGGCGGGGCGCTGGGGCTGTCCTGGAACACCCACGTGGCGCCGCGGGCCGCCGCCGAGGCGGTGCTGACCGGGGCCGGCCTGCGCGTGGTGGACGGGCCGGGCTACCTCGGTCTGGCGCACCGGGTGGATCAGGCGATCGAGCGGGACGTGCTGGTGGCGGTCGCGCCCACGGCGACCGCGCGCGAGGACCGGGAGCCGGCGGCGGAAACCGGGTGACCCGAGGGGCGCGCGGCGCGTACCGTTGCTCGCCGTGTACACGGGAACCGCGCATTTCGACCTGTTGCTGCCGGGGGACTCCCGGTCCCTGAAGGCCAAGCGGTCGTACGTCCGGCCGATCGTCGCCGCGTTGCGCCGGTTCGAGGTGTCCGCCGCCGAGGTCGGGGCGCTCGACCTGCACGGCCGGGCCCAGATCGGGGTGGCCGTGGTGGCCGCCGAGCCGGCCCACGTCCGGGAGGTGCTCGACTCGTGCGAGCGGTTGGTCGCCGCCCGCCCGGAGACCGAGCTGCTCTCCGTCCGCCGCCGCCTCTACGGCGAGGAGGACTGAGCGGCGCCGCCCCGGCGGTTAGGAAGGGGCCCTTCACCCCCACGAGGCGTTAACAGGGGGCCCTTCCTTGCACCCCGGCGGCGCTGCGCGACGGGCTGGGGCCCGCGGGTAGTGTTCAAAGTTGTTGGGCGGTCGGGCCCGGGGGCGCACCGCGCCGTCGGCTCCGGCCGACGGCTCCAGGTCCGGCGCGACGCGCCGAGCTGGAGTCGTCGCAGAGACAGGGTGATCCTGGAGGTGGGGGACATGACGGATCCGGCCAAGGTACGCCGGCACGCGGAGCGCATCCGTGAACTGGTCGCGTCGGTGGTGCGGAGCCAGATCAAGGACCCCCGGCTCGGGATGATCACCATCACCGACGCCCGGATCACCGCCGACCTGCGGGACGCCACCGTCTTCTACACCGTGCTCGGCGACGCGACGGCCCAGGCCAGCACGGCCGCCGCCCTGGAGAGCGCCAAGGGCATGCTGCGCAGCACGGTCGGCAAGGCGCTCGGGCTGCGCCACTCGCCGACCCTGACCTTCGTCCTCGACGACGTGCAGGACCAGGTCAAGCACATCGACGACCTGCTGGCCGCGGCGCGGACCGCCGACGCCGAGGTGCAGCGGCTGGCCGCCGGCGCGCAGTACGCCGGGGAGGCCCAGCCCTACCGGCTGGACGAGGACGAGGCCGAGGACGCCGAGG